>URRG01000007.1 GCA_900550095.1 uncultured Oscillospiraceae bacterium | reverse complement strand
CTCTTTCGTATCAGGCTTCTTTTCCCATCCTGCCGCTTTTCAGCCTGCAGTCTACCCGAATCTTATAAAAGGAATGAAATATGATCGGCTGATCATGGAAGCTCCCTGTCTGCAGCCACCATTTCCGTCCCGTCCTTTTCATACCGGAACGAAGTGAAATCCGCATATCCGGCGGGCTTTTCCGACCCTGGCGCCGCATAAGCGTAGAGACCTATGCGGTATCCCATGAAGTGGTCAAGCGTATACAGCATTTTCAAAGAGCTTCCCAGGGGTATCCACTCCAGGCCGTCTCCGGAATAGAAGAATTCCGCCGTATCGCGGCTGTCTGCAAAATCAAAGGCAATTTTTAAAAAGACGGAGCTCTCCTTCCAGGGGATCCTCTCCTCTTCCTTCTCCATACCGCTGCCGTCGTTCACACACATGGAAAGGAAACAGCCTTCTTTTTCCATACGGACACCCACCGTTCCAAAATGGCTCTGAAGAGCTATCAGCCCGGCCCTCTCGCCCGGCTTCAAACCGGAGAGCTCCAGCTTTACCTCCGCTGTGCAGCGGGGGCCTTCCGTCCGCTGGGTAAGGGTATTCCGGGCGGCGAGCACGCTTTCCGCCGGAGCGCCTGTATGCAGCCTGAGGTACCCGGGCCTCTCTGTAAAGGACCAGAGGGAATCGTCGGGGTTATGGTTCCACTGCCAGTTGAGCGCGAGACGGTTTTCTCCGTGGCAAAAGCTGTCGCTGATCACAAGGGGCTTCTCCCCGCAGGGTTCCAGAGGCACGGTAAAACTCTCCGGAACCTTTCCGCCGTCCCCTATGACCGGCCAGCCGTCTTCCCAGCGGAGAGGAAGCAGATAAGGGATGCGTCCCACAGCGTCGTGATCCTGGAACAGCATGGAACACCAGGAACCGTCCGGAAGGTCGAACACGGCCCCTTGGGCCACGCCCTTATTTTGGTAGCCCATGTCGTCCTCCAGAACGACACGCCGCTCGTAGGGCCCCAGGAGAGAAGCGGAGCGGTAGCAGACTTCCCGCCGCATACAGCTCCCCGTATTGGGCCATTCGATATAGAAAAGATAGTACATCCCGTTTATCTTATAGGCGTGCCCGCCCTCGCAGCGGAGGCCGATGCCCTCCGATTCCGTCTCCATCAGAAGCTGCCGAACGCCGCCGGGCTTGACTGCCCGCAAATCTTCCGTCAGTTCTGCGATATGGATGCTTCCGCCCCCATAGATCACATATACGCGGCCGTCATCGTCAAAAAAGAGGGCGGGATCGTGGAAAAACTCCTGAAAAACCGTGCGTTCCCAGGGGCCGTTTTCTATATCCTCCGTCCTGTAAACATAGAACTGACGGGTGTCGTTGCAGTTGAAGCACACATAAAACATACCTTTGTGATACCTAAGGCTTGCCGCCCAGGAACCCTGGCCGTAAATACCCTTTCCGTCCAGCAGATCGTGGCCCGGATTATCCTCGAACGTATCGAAAACATAGCTCACCAGCTCCCAGTGAGCCAGGTCTCTGGATTTCATGATCGGGCACCCCGGCATACTGTGCATGCTGGTGCTCACCATGTAAAAAACGTCCCCCACGCGGATGACGTCGACATCGGGCACATCGGCCCATATCAGCGGATTGCGCACTGTAGTTTCCGGCTTTGCCATTGAAAGCTCCTCCTTTTATACAGGCTCTGCCTGTGTTCTGCCTACAGTATACCGTACCGGAATCAAAAATGGAAGACCGGATTTCCCCAGGAGTAACGGCTTTATGCAAAGCCAAGCCTCCTCTGCCGCGCCGCATCCTTTACATTTCCTCTAAAGGCATGCAATATGACTCGCATTCCGTCGTCTGCCGTATAGTTTCCACGGTTTCGGATCATCCTGCGGCCCTGCTCCTCTCAGTGTCCGCGGAGCCGCTTTTTATGAGGATCTCGAGTAGAGCATTTTTCCTTTACATCATTTACTTTATAATCACTTGTCTTTCTTCTGAATAAAGTTATACTATAAAATATATTCAATCAAAACAAATTCGCTTGTGGGAGGCATCTTTATGCAAAAAGCAGCTGCGGCCCTGGTCATATACGGAGAAACTGGGTCTGCAGCGGAAAAATACGCTAAAGAAAACGGCATTTCTTTCAAACCGGTATTAAAAACTCGATGGATGCGGAAGGAGCGAAAATCTCTTTCCGCATTTGTTTCCTACAAAATAGACATGAGGCTCCCGGCAGGCGCCGTCCGGAGGATCCCCCGTAATTAGTACCGCAATAGCGCAAACCGCAGCTATGGTCCCGGCCTTAACTGCGGTTTTCCGGCATGCGCTTTCAGGGTTATAAAACTAATAAAGGAACTCCGGCCAATCTATCCCAGGCTCTTGAAAAGGGGCGCACAGCTCCGAAGACAGATAAAGCCGCGGCCCCTTCTCCCATAAGCGGAAGAAGGGGCCGCGGCAAACAAAAATCTGCAGAAAAAGGACTGAAAGAGCCGAGCCCAAAACGCTTGCATGCGGCTGATCCTTAACCGGAAGACTTTGAAGAAGACTCTTTTTTTCTGTGCAGGAGCAGCTTTTCCACCCAGCCCTTCTTATATTTCAGGGAAATATAACCGATGACGCTCATGACCAAAGCGCCCGCGGTATCCACAATAATATCCTTCATAGTATCCAGAAGGGCGGCGCGGCCCATAAGGGGCGTACCGTCCTCAAGGGCGAATTTCTGCATATTGGTATGCAGGAGCCCGTCGGCGGTAAATTCATATATCTCCCACACGGCCCCTAGAAAAACCGCGAAGCAAAGGGTGAAAAAGGCCACGAACGCCGGACTCAGATTCATGGGGACCCTGTCTGTCTTATTGAGAAAATTGATCATAGAGAATCCCAGCGCCCCCAGCATAGCGCCGCTGCAGGTATGCAGGATGGTATCCCAATGAGGGACATTGTAGTAAAAGGCCCGCACTTCTCCCAGATAAATAGCGCTGTATAAAAACAACGCAAAGAGGATCATCATACGCGAAGGAATCACAAGCTGCCATTTTCTCTGAAGGAAGCTGGGAAGAAGCATGGCCAGGACTCCTACTACACACTGCAGAAGCATCAGCACGTAGTCCCCCTTCACCCTGGCATAGGGATTTTCCGGATCCGCCTCCGCCGGAGCAAAATACATTGTCACACTGATGGCGATCACAGAGAGCAGCAGGGTGAAGAATATCACCAGCCAGACGCATCTTTCCCAGGAAAACCGGCGTCCCGTATTCTCAGGTCTTTTCTTCATGGTCATACCTCTTTCTTCCGGGCAGGCGGCCCGGATATTTTATTGCACTCCGGTCCCGTTTGTTTCCGCATCCGTTTTCCCGTCCCCGGCAGAGGATGGGGGATGGGGATCCGCAGGCCGCCCGCTTTTCGCAGCCTCTTCCTCGTTCCAGCTTCCGAAGGCAAGATACATGCCCCCCAGCGCCAGAAATCCCGCCACCACAGCGCATGCGATAGACCAGTCCTGAATGCCGCAGGGGCCCAGAACGCAGGAAATCAGCGTCAAAACCAAGCCGATCTCAAAAAACAGCACAGACATTTTACCGTCGCTCATAGTTCCTCCCTCCGCCGGAAAACCGGCTTTTCCCTATCGTTTCGTCCCGCCGCCTCATGCTATTACAGGCAGGATTCGGACTTTTCAGAGATTCTGCATTTTTCTTTCCTATCCATCCGTTATCCTCTTTCTTCTGTCAAAGCATTGGAAAGAGCGGCGAACTCCTCCAGTGAGAGCTGTTCCGCCCTGGACGAGGGAAGCACTCCCGCTTCTCTGCACACTGACTCCATCCTGGATTTTTCCAGAGAAAGGCCTGCGGCCGCCGCATTGAGCACCGTTTTTCTCCTTTGACCGAAAGCAGCCTTTACCAACCGGAAAAAAAGCTTTTCATCCCGAATACGTACTGGCGGCTTCTCGCGAAGCTGCAGGCGGATCACGGAAGAATCCACATTAGGCGGCGGCAGGAAGCTTCTCCGGCTCACCTGAAAGAGGATCTCCGGCTCCGCATAATACTGGACGGCCATGCTCACCGCCCCGCAGGCCCTGGTGCCCGGCTGTGCACAGAGCCGGTCGGCCGCCTCCTTCTGCACCATGACCGTAAGAGCCCTGATAGGCAGCTTGTCCTCCAAAAGCCGCATGATCACCGGAGAAGTGATGTAATAGGGCAGATTCGCACAGACAACGATCTCCATTCCAGAAAATTCCTCATCGAGAAGCTTTTTTAAATCTACCTTCATCACATCGCCATGAACGATCTTCACATTTCCATACCCAGAAAGAGTTTCCTCCAGAACAGGCAGAAGTCTTTCGTCCAACTCTATGCTCACCACCTTCTCCGCAAGAGCGGAAAGTTCTCTGGTGAGCACACCTATACCGGGGCCTATTTCCAGAACACCTACGCCGGGACCAGCCCCGGACTGGGCTGCCATGCGCGGGCATACAGAAGGATTCACAAGAAAATTCTGCCCCAACGCCTTGGAAAAACGAAAGCCGTGCCTTTCCAGAACAGAACGTATTACAGATATATTTGAAAGCTCACTCATGCGGATGGATCCTTTCCCAAATCTTTTCTGGCATATTTCTTCTGCGCTTGCGCGGCAGGGACAAAGGCCGCCGAAAATACCTCCCCAGCCTGCGTCCAAAAGGCGCACATGAAGCCCCCTGCGCTGCAAAGGAAGATTCCTCTCGTATCAAAGGGTTCCCTTGATACAGAGTTTCTGCGCACATTTACCATGAAAGCGGCCTGTGGCCGCGTAACCTAGCCTGCGAATCTTGAAACAAGTCCCTTTGGATTTGTTTTGAGATTCGGCTTGCGCGGAAACGAAGTTTCTGCGCACATTATACCACAGAAAATCCTGGAATACCATTGATTCTTGCAGGAAAAAGCCCTATCATTAAAAGAGTACGTGAGAAAGGAGCATACATATGACTCGCACAGATAAAATCAATTACTACCTTGACATAGCAGAGACCGTGGCCGAAAGAGGCACCTGCCTGCGCCGGAATTTCGGCGCTATCATCGTCTGCAACGACGAGATCGTCTCCACAGGCTATAACGGAGCTCCCAGAGGGAGGGCCAACTGCATGGATTTGGGCGTATGCATCCGGGAAAAACTGGGAATCCCCCGAGGGGAGCGGTATGAAATCTGCCGTTCCGTCCACGCGGAGGCCAACGCCATCATCAGCGCATCCCGGAAGGAAATGCTGGGCGCCACCCTCTACCTGGCGGGCAAGGACGCGAAAACCGGCGAATATGTAGAAAATGCTTCCTCCTGCTCCATGTGCAAGCGGCAGATCATCAATGCCGGAATCACACAGGTCGTCATTCGGCTTACAAAGACGGAATATACCGTGGTGCAGGTGGCAGATTGGATCGCAAACGACGAATCCCTTCTGGGAACTTTCGGTTATTAAAGCGCTCTGATAGATAAACATTGGATACATAAGGATGGAAAGTCTATGAAAATCGATTCTGTGCATATCCTTTTCTGGAGCTATTCGGGGACCACGGAGGCTTTTGCTGCGCATATGGCCGCGGATATCCGGGCCCGGGGATGGGAACCCCGGCTGTGCAATCTTCTGAAAGGAACGCTCGATACGGTTTCCTTTTCCCAGAGGGATCTGCTGATTATACTGTGCCCCGTTTTTGCCGGCAGACTCCCTTCTCATGCGGCCCAGTACCTGAAAAATCTGAAAGGATGCGGAGCCCCGGCCCTTGCCGCCGTGACCTATGGAAATCGGGAATACGAGGACGCCCTGCTGGAGCTCTGCGACGGCCTGGAAAACCAAGGCTTCCGCCTGGCGGGCGCCGCTGCCCTGGTGGCGCAGCATTCCATTTTTCCCAAAGCGGCCCGGGGAAGACCTGACGAAGCGGATAAAATGAAAACTTCTTTTTTTCTGCTTCAGATTCTTCAAAAGTTCTCTTCCTGTGAGCAGCCGGAAGATCTGGAGAAGCTCGCCATTCCGGGGAATCGGCCATATAAAGATGTTTCCGCCGTGCGCATTCCTCTAAAGCCGAAAACGAGTTCCAAATGCACCCACTGCGGTCTCTGCGCAAAAATCTGCCCGGCTCACGCTATCGATCCCCAGGATCCTCAGACCACGGATACGGAAACCTGCATCTCCTGCACAGCATGCATAGCCAACTGCCCTGCCCACGCCCGGAAATTTCCAACGCTCGTACAAAAAGCCGGTGAAAGAGAATTCTGCCGGCAGAACTCTCTCCGGAAAGAACCGGAGTTTTTCCTATAAGGCTCCGCCTCCTGCAGCCCCGCACCGTGCGCCTTCGAAAAACGGCGGGATTTCCGCATCCGTCTTCTCAAGCGCGGAAAAGCGCCGCTATAGAAAAAGCTCTCTGCTCCCTTTCCCAAGGGCATACAGAGAGCTTTCTTTTTTGTGGATTCCCCTTATCCGCACAGACCGCAAAAAAGGCGCGCGGCCCCATGGTCCTTCCCGGCCAATGCCCTGCAGCGCCGGTTTCGGGTTCCGGCTTTCAGTCTCCGGCAGCTCCCTCAGAAGGGAAGGAGCGCCAGCTTTTCCAAAAGGCGGGGCTGAATTTCCGGATACGTCCATTCCGCGGGAAGTCCATCCATTAAGCGGAGCTCTTCGATTTCCATGGGTGGAAGAGGACCGAATTCCAGGATTTCTGCGGCGAACAGCATTCCGAAGCTTTCCTCTCCATTCTGCTTTACGGAATAAACACACACAGGTGCCAACGTGTATTCCTTTGCTCCCGTTTCCTCCCAAAGCTCCCTGCGGGCAGCCTCCTCCATGGTTTCCCCCTCTTCCCTGTGGCCGCCTGGGAATTCCCAGGTGCTGCGGCTCTGATGCCTGCAGAAAACCCATTTCCCCTTGCTTTTAGCGGCGATCACCGCAAACCGCAAACAGGAATCCCCTACTTCACCACAGCCGTAAAAGCATACCTGCATATCTCTTCCTCTTTTCCCATATCAAAATAAAAAACAAGGCCCCTAGGTCAGTAAGGAAACAAAAGGGCCATCGTCACAAATAGGCAGTGTCCTTTTGCACCAAAGTAGTTTTTGTTCACTTCCTACAATATTTATTTGTCAGATATTCTATATAATCGCCTTTAGAAAATAATCTTTGGCTTTTACAATCACCTTGTGATTCAACAATATCACAAATAGGAACGGTCAAACGAATATTTTGAGCAACACTTTTACTTTCAGTATAGTTCTCCAAAATAGTTTCTATGCTTTCTGTTTTTAAATTGCCTAAAAGCCAAGCTGGTTCGGGAGGAGCTACATTCGGATAAACATAAAATTCTTTATCTATGTAGAAAACGGGAGTCTTGCTCACATAACTTGCTGTCGAATTATCATTTTTCAGTTCCTCATAAAGTGCCTGCTCTGTTTTTCCAAATACATCTTCTATCTTTGTTTCGTTATAATGCTTTAATGTATACTCTACAAGCGTTTGCGGAATTTTTTGTAGATCATCCGGAGTTACTCTTATATCATATAGTTTTTCGTTTTCTCCATCGCAAGAGCCCTGATGCAAAAATAACGAGAATTCTCCACCAAAAGATTTGCAGCGATTCTCTAAATCTAAGCTTTTAATGAGATTTTCAATAAATGGAAGTTCATCAATATTATCTTTATTAACAAAAACCTGTATACGCGGAGAAATTTTATTTTCAAGTAAAATTTCAATTGCTTCTAATATTTCATTGTATGCATTTTTTCTGCCGGTATAATAATCTGTTTTTTTCTGCCCTCCGAATAAAGTAATCTGAGCCTTCTTTAATTCGAGTGAAGAAAGCCACTTTACATATTCTTTGTCGCGAACTATACGCCAAACGCTGATAAGTTCAAAATGTTTTTCGTGAGTATCCGACAGGCCATTGCATAAATCCCAAAGTTCTTTATAGTTATCTTTATAATCCGGTTCACGATACCAGTCATAAACTGTTAAGCAGTTTGTAAATGGGCGGAATTTTTCCGCAATAAATCTTAAATCGTCATTTGTCAAATTACCGTTTGGAGAATGTCCAATCCAACAATGCTTACAGCGGTTCGGACAGCCAAACATATCAAGGCATACAGTTATGCTTGTGAACATCTTTTCAATCCTCCCCATAATCTGAAATTATGGTATTATCAGTCCATCTTTGCCGGTTTGCCGTTTATGAGAGGCAAGGGGACATAAAATAAGCCTATAATAGCCGTTATGAAAATTATATATCTAAATTCCTCAAAACTAAAATTAAGGATTTGGGTGTAATAATCTGATGCTCGCTAAACATATAGACAAGCCTTTGGGCACCTTCCTTACGGAGAGTGCCCAAAGGATCCTGTTTTTATTGTTATGCAATTTTTTAGAGGATAGCAGTATTCTGAGGATTTATTCCTCCTCGTCTCCCAGCACTTTGACCAGAACAGCCTTCTGAGCATGAAGACGGTTTTCCGCTTCATCGAAGATCTCTTTTGCATGCTTTTCAAAGACTTCTGCCGTGATCTCTTCCCCTCTGTGGGCCGGCAGGCAATGGAGAACCATAGCGTCCGGTTTGGCCAGAGCCATGAGGCTATCGTTGATCTGGTAGCCTGCAAAGGCCTTTTTCCGTTTCTCCGCTTCCCCTTCCTGACCCATGGAAGCCCACACATCGGTAATCAGGACGTCGGCATCTTTTGCGGCCTCTTCCGGCTTTTCAAACATGCTGAAATCCGGATTACCTTCCGCAAAGTCCAAAATCACCTTGGGAGGCCGGTAACCCTCGGGGCAGGCTACAGAAACCTGCATGCCGCATTTCAAACCGCCCACAATAAGAGAATTCATCATATTGTTTCCGTCGCCGATGAAGCACATTTTAAGACCGTTTAAAGAACCCTTGTATTCCCGAATGGTCATGAGATCCGCCAGCACCTGGCAGGGATGACAGAAATCCGTCAGGCCGTTGATGATCGGAATATTTCCGAATTTAGCAAGATTTTCCACTTCCTCCTGGCTGTAGGTGCGGATCATGATGCCGTCCAGATAACGGGAAAGGACCCGGGCTGTATCCTCCACAGGCTCTCCCCGGCCGATCTGCATATCCCCGGAAGAAAGGAACAGGGGCGTCCCGCCCAACTGGTTCATGCCCACTTCAAAGGAAACGCGGGTCCGAGTGGAGGCTTTTTCAAAGATCATGCCCAGCGTCTTCCCCGCCAGAAGGGGATGCGGGATATGGTGCTTATTTTCATATTTCAACTGATCTGCCAGATTGAGGATAGAGATGATTTCCTCACCGGAAAGATCCAGCAGCTTCAACAGATGTTTCATAAGGGATTCCTCCTGTTCTCTCTTTATGTTGTGTGAACGTATGCCCCTTAGCTGCGCATAGCAGCCCACTCTTACCTACTAAAAATTGTAATCTAAATCTTAAAGCTCCGCAAGGGTCTTTTTCAAGCGCTCCACACCCTTGTCTATTTCCTCATGCGTTATCGTAAGCGGCGGAAGGAAACGAAGAACTGTTTTAGCCGTAAGTACCAGAAGCCCATTTTTCACACAGGCAGAAGCGGCCTCTGCAGCCGTTCCCTTTTGCAGAACTGCGCCCAACATCATTCCCATACCGCGCACTTCTTCAATTTGAGGGATCGCCTCCAGCTTTGCCCGCAGATAGGCGCCTTTTTCCCGGACAGTCTCCAAAAAAGCAGGAGTATTCACCCGGTCAAGAACCTCCTGGGCGCCGGCGCAAACCACCGGATTGGCCCCGAAGGTGGAACCATGCATGCTCTTGCCCATTACCTGAGAAAGCCTTTCTGTGCAAAGACAAGCGCCAATAGGCAGCCCGCCTCCCAGCCCCTTTGCGCTGGTAAGAATGTCGGGCTTCACGCCGTACTGCTCCCAGCAGTAAAGAGAGCCTGTGCGGCCCACGCCGGTCTGAACCTCATCCGCGATCAGAAGAATATCTTTCTCCCGGCAGTATTCCCCCAAAGCCTTCACAAAGGCCGGATCCAGAGGGAGAACTCCTCCCTCTCCCTGCACATATTCGATCATCACAGCGCAGGTATTTTCATCCGTCTTAGCCTTCACGCTTTCCATAGTAGGCTCTGCATAGGCAAAGCCCTCTGTAAGGGGCAGGAAATACTGATGGAAAACCTCCTGACCGGTAGCCGCCAGAGTGGTGACCGTTCTTCCGTGGAAGGAGTTTACCAGGGTGACGATCGTATCACATGCGGCGCCTTTTGTTTCCGCAGCGTATTTTCTTGCAAGCTTGATAGCGCATTCATTGGCCTCTGCTCCGGAATTGCCCAGAAACACCCGGCTGAATCCGGAAGCCTCGCATAGGGTTTTGGCCAGCTTCACCGCAGTGGGATTATAATAGAGATTGGACACATGCTGCAAAGAAGCTGCCTGTTTTGCCACAGCCTGAGCCCACTTGGGATCGCTGTAGCCCAGGCTGTTTACGCCAATGCCGCTGGTAAAATCTATGTAATCCCTGCCTTCTGTATCCACGGCCACGGCTCCATGCCCACTGCAGAGAGCCACGGGGAACCGGCCATAGGTGGGCATAAAGGATTCTTCATCTATCTTCCGGACTTCTTCAAAATTCATCTACATCATCGCCTTTTCTGCTAATTCTTCCCGCCTTTTCGCCGGGAAAGAGAATTCAGCCTCCACATAGCCTTGTTTTCAATAGAGACATCAATAAAACATAGTGCCGATACCTTCGTCTGTAAAGAGCTCGATCAGGATGGAATGGGGGATCCTGCCGTCAATGATATGAGCTCTTCCCACTCCCCGGCGGACGGCTTCCACACAGCAGCGGATCTTGGGGATCATGCCGCCGCTGATGATACCCTCTCTCTCCAGCCTGGGGACATCGCTCACATTTACCACAGGAATCAACGTATCCTCATCGTCTTTGTCCCGCAGAAGGCCCCGGATATCCGTCATCAGGATCAGCTTTTTGGCCCCCAGCTCTGCAGCGATATGGGCGGCGGCGATATCGGCGTTGATATTATAGATCTCGCCTTTCCGGCTTCCCGCCACTGTAGCTACAATGGGAATATACCCCTGGGAGGTGGCATCTGTGATGATCTTGGTATTTACCTCTGTAATCTCGCCCACATAGCCCAGATCTTCAGAAGAAACGATCTTTTCTGCCCGGAGCATGTTTCCATCAAGACCGCAGAGGCCCACTGCCCGGCCTGAATGCATTTCCAGAAGCTGCACCAAATCTTTATTGACCTTACCGGCCAATACCATCTGGACGATCTCCATGGTTTCCTCATCCGTATACCGCATGCCGTTTACAAAGCGGCTTTCTTTCCCGATTTTCTTCAGCATACCGCTGATCTCGGGGCCGCCGCCGTGGACCAGCACCACATTGATGCCCACCAGCTGCATCAGAACGATATCGCTCATAACATCGTTCTTCAGTTCTTCGTTGATCATGGCATTCCCGCCGTATTTCACTACCACGGTCTCTCCCGCATATTTCTGGATATACGGCAGAGCCTGCACCAGAACCCTGGCCCTGTCCTCATTGCTGATATCCTGAATAGACATGATGTCTCCCCCTTTTCTCCTGCCTTCCGGGCCTTCTTAAAATACTTTCAAAAAAGCGCCCTGAATCTCCTGATGCCGTCAGGTTCGGTAATCGCCGTTGATTTTCACATAGTCATAGGTCAGGTCACAGCCATATGCTTCCGCCGCACAGTCTCCGTCCCGCAGAGTGACCAGCACGTCGATCTCATCCTCAGAGAGCACCTTTTTGGCTTCCTCCTCGCTGAAATCGATCCCCGCGCCCATTCGGCAGACATCTACCTGCCCAGCCCTGGAAGAAAAGGAAACGTCCACCTTCTCAATATCCACTTCTGCTCCGGAATAGCCGATGGCGCAGAGCACACGGCCCCAGTTAGCGTCGGCCCCAAACATAGCCGCCTTGAAGAGCGTGGAGCAGATAACCCCTTTAGCCACCTTTTTGGCGTCCTTTTCTGTTTTAGCGCCTTTCGTCTTGCAGACGAGGAGCTTGGTAGCGCCCTCTCCGTCCTTTGCCAGCATTTTGGAAAGCGTTTTGCAGATTTCCTTCAATCCCTTCAGGAATTCTTCATAAGCGGGCGTTCCCGGAAGAATTTCGGGGTTTTCCGCCATACCATTTGCTAAAACCGCAATGGTGTCGTTGGTGGAGGTATCCCCATCGATGCTCACCATATTGAAGGTATCGCCGATAGCCTCGTGAAGAGCCTTATCCAGAGTTTCAGAACCAATGACAGCGTCCGTGGTCACAAAGCAGAGCATGGTGCACATATTGGGATGGATCATGCCGGAGCCCTTGGCGATCCCTCCCATACGAACGGTCCTTCCTCCGATTTCCAGTTCCACAGCCGCCTCTTTTTGGACGGTATCCGTTGTCATGATGGCCTTTGCCGCCATGGAGGATCCATCCCTGGAAAGCTGCTTTGCCAGAACAGGAGCCGCTTCTTCAATGGGCTCTATGGGAAGCACCTGGCCTATCACGCCGGTGGAAGCTACTACCACGTCAGAAGGTTCCACCCCCAGCGCAGCTCCTGCAATGGCACACATTTTTTCGGCCTTCTCCACACCATCCGCATTGCAGGTGTTGGCATTGCCGGAATTGGCTATCACGGCCCTGGCATGGCCGTTTGCAAGATTTTTCTTCGACACCAGTATGGGCGCGCCTTTTACCAGGTTGGAGGTAAAAGCCGCCGCAGCGGTGCAGTCCTTTTCAGAAAGGATCATGCAGAGATCCGGTTTCGTTTTGTTTTTACGGATCCCGCAGTACATTCCCCCTGCGAGAAATCCTTTTGCGGCCGTAACGCCGCCTTCTATATGCTTCATGGAACTCTCCCTCTCTCGCTTGCAGGCCCATATTTTGTATCAGGCCCTCTTGTATCCATTCGGGATTCATGCCGGCAGCCGGTTTCGTCCCACTCATAAGGCCGGCTGAATACTATAATCTTTAAAATGCCGGTGGAAACAACTTCAGACCCGTTGTCTCCTCCAGGCCAAAGGCCAGATTCATATTCTGAACCGCCTGACCCGCCGCCCCCTTCACCATATTGTCGATGGCGGAAACAGCGATGAAGGTTCCCGTCCGTTGATCCATATGAAGGGAAATATCGCAGAAATTGGAATATCTCACATTCTTGATATTAGCCACCTGCCCGGCTTTCAAAAGGCGAATAAAATACTCGCCGCCGTATGCTTCCTCATAGGCCTCCCGAAGCATCTCCATAGTCACACCCTCCTTGAGGCGGGCATAGCAGGTAGCCAGAATTCCCCGGTTCACAGGGAGAAGATGGGGCACAAAGGTCAGCTTCACCGGGCTATCCGCAATATGGGAAAGAGTCTGCTCTATCTCGGGCGTATGCCGGTGGGCCGCCACCTTATAGGCGGTGAAGCTTTCGTTTAACTCCGGGTAGTGGTTCCCCTGGGTGGGTTTTCTTCCCGCTCCTGTAACACCGGATTTGCAGTCGGCAATGATGCCTTCTTTTTCTATGTATCCCTTTCGGAGCGCCGGGGCCAGTGCCAACGGAACAGCAGTCGTATAGCAGCCCGGGTTGGCAATCAGCTTTTTTCCCTGGATTTTCTCCCGAAACAGCTCCGGCAGGCCGTATACAGCCTCCTTATGCAGTTCCGGGTGGGTAAAGCTGTTCTCATACCACTCTTTGTATTCTTCCTCGCTTTCCAGCCGGAAATCAGCCCCCAGATCGATGAAGACCTTCCCTGCCGCCCAGCATTTGGCCGCCAGCTCCTGCGAAAGGCCGTGCGGCAGAGCGGCAAAGATTACGTCGCTCTTTTCCACCACCTGTTCCTCTGTTCCGCAGACCAAATCGCACATATGGAAATACGCGGGATATACCTCTGAAAGTGCCTTTCCTTCAAAGCTCACTGAGCTGATCGCCGCCAATTCCACCTGGGGATGCCCGCTCAGGATCCGGCAAAGCTCCGCGCCCGCATATCCGGTAGCGCCTACCACTCCTGCCTGTATCATCATTTCGTACCCTCTTTCCAAACCATATACATTCTGCTATATTCCGCTGCTTCCGGCTCAGCCGGCACAGGCAGAATAAGCGGCTTCCATTTTCTCCGTCTCCTGCAAAAGGCGCTTTGCTTCCGCCCGCACATTTTCGGGGGACGGGCCTCCCAGCACCTTTCTGCCGTTCACACAGCGCTCAAGAGAGATCGCCTCATACACATCCTCGCTAAAAAGCTCGTGATGCCGGCGGTATATTTCCAGAGGAAGGCTTTCCAGCGTATAGGTATGTTCAATACAGTATGCCACAAGAGCCCCCGTAACCTTATACGCATCCCGGAAGGGCAGGCCTTTCCCCACCAAATAGTCGGCGCAGTCCGTAGCGTTGATAAAACCTCCGGCCGCCGCCTTGCGCATATTTTCCGGCAGCACCCGCATGGTATCCACCATAGGGATAAATGCCGTAAGGCACATATGCAGCGTATCACAGGCATCGAATATGGCTTCCTTATCCTCCTGCATATCCTTGTTGTATGCCAGAGGAAGCCCTTTCATCATGGTCAGAAGAGTGGTCAAATCGCCTATAGCCCGGCCTGTTTTTCCCCGAACCAGCTCGGCGATATCCGGGTTCTTTTTTTGCGGCATGATGCTGGAACCTGTGGAGAAGGCATCGTCCAGCTCAATGAATTTGAATTCCCAGCTGCACCAGAGGATGATTTCCTCAGAGAACCGTGAGAGATGCACCATGGCAATAGCGATATCCGAGGCCAGCTCCATACAGAAATCCCGGTCGGAAACGCCGTCCAGGCTGTTGTGGGTAACACCGGAAAAGCCCAGCAGCTCCGCTGTGCGCAGCCGGTTCAGGGGGTATGTCGTTCCCGCCAGAGCTCCGCTTCCCAGGGGGCAGACATCCATGCGCTTTTTCGTATCCGCAAGCCGGGAAAGATCCCGCTTGAACATCTCACCATAGGCCAAAAGATGGTGGCCAAAGGTGATGGGCTGAGCTCTCTGCAGATGAGTGTAGCCCGGCATCACTGCGCCGCTGTATTCTTCTGCCTTTTTGCAGAGCACTTTGACAAGATCTGAAAGCTGACCATATAGAAGGTCGCACTGCTTTTTCAGGTAAAGCCGCACATCCAAAGCCACCTGGTCGTTCCGGCTCCGAGCGGTGTGCAGCCGCTTTCCCGCGTCTCCCAGCCGGGATGTAAGCTCCCCTTCCACAAAGGTGTGGATATCCTCTGCCGAAGGATCGATCTGCAGGGCTCCGGAGGAAAGGCCGCTGAGGATCCCCTCCAGCCCTTCTATGATTTTCTGAGATTCTTCTTTGTCGATGATCCCGCATTCACCCAGCATAGTAGCATGGGCGATACTCCCCTCGATATCCTCTTTTGCCATGCGGCTGTCAAAGGATATGGATGAATTGAAATCGTTGGTCGTTTTATCCAGTTCCTTATGGAACCTTCCTGTCCATAGCTTCATATCGATCTCCGCCAGCAGGCGGCTCCTTTCCCATTCTCTTGCCCTAACTCTGCAGGAGGCACTGCTTTCGAAGACCTTTCCCTGCAGACCGTCAAAAATAAACTCTTATTAGAAAGAATTATAGAAAATAGCGTTAGGGGTTCAAAGCTGAACCCCTAACTAAAGATGCTTTCGCGCTTATTCCTTCTCTGCCAGCTTCTGCTTCTTCATAGCCTGCACCTTGATGGGGAGGCCGAAGAGGTTGATGAAGCCGGCGGAATCGGCCTGGTTGTAAACCTCATCCTCGCTGAAGGTGGCGATATCCTCGTCGTAGAGGGAATAAGGAGAAGTCACGCCCGCGTCAATGATATTGCCCTTATAGAGCTTCAGCTTTACATCGCCGGTAACAGTCTGCTGGGTGCTCTCCACAAACGCGGAGAGAGCTTCCCGCAGAGGAGCGAACCACAGGCCGTCATATACCAGCTCTGCAAATTTCTGGCCCACGCCTTCCTTATAATGAGCGGTCTGCTTATCCAGGCAGATTTCCTCCAGTTTGTCGTGAGCGTGATAAAGAATTGCGCCGCCGGGAGTCTCATATACGCCCCTGGATTTCATGCCCACCAAACGGTTCTCTACGATATCCGCAATGCCGATGCCGTTTGCGCCGCCGATCTCATTGAGCTTCGTTACCATAGAGACGCCATCCAGCTCTTCGCCGTTAAGAGCAGTGGGAATACCCTTTTCAAAATGGATGGTGATATAGGTGGGAGCGTCAGGAGCTTCCTCGGGAGAAACGCCCAGCTCCAAAAATCCCTTTTTATTGTAGGCGGGTTCGTTGGCGGGGTCCTCCAGATCCAGGCCCTCGTGGGAAAGATGCCACAGGTTCTTATCCTTGGAATAGTTGGTCTCCCTGGTGATCTTCAGAGGAATGTTGTGGGCCTCTGCATAATCGATCTCCTCGTCACGGGACTTTATGTTCCAAATCCGCCAAGGAGCGATAATCTTCATATCAGGAGCAAACGCCTTGATGCCCAGTTCAAACCGAACCTGATCGTTGCCCTTGCCGGTGCAGCCATGGCAGATAGCATCGGCGCCCTCGGCCTTGGCGATTTCCACCAGGCGCTTTGCAATCAGCGGCCGGGCAAAGCTGGTTCCCAGAAGGTATTTCTTCTCGTAAACAGCGCCCGCCTGCAGAGTGGGCCAAATATACTCTTCCACAAAGGGTTTCTTCAGGTCCTCAATATAAAGCTTGGAAGCGCCCGTCTTCTTAGCCTTTTCCTCCAGACCGGAAAGCTCGGAGCCCTGGCCCACGTCTGCGGCCACAGCAATGACCTCGCAGTTGTTATAATTTTCTTTCAGCCACGGAATAATAATCGAAGTATCCAGACCGCCGGAATATGCCAAAACTACCTTTTTGATCTCTGCCATTACAGATCCTTCCTTTACATCTATCATTGGATTTTACAGTGTATGTCTCTGTCGATGTGTTTTATTATACACTGTTTATGCAAAAAATCAAGGGATATTTGCATAAATATTCATACCTTCCATGTGTTTTCTCATTTGCATAATTTTATGTCTGTTTTAAAAAAATCTTTATACCTTCTCACCTTTGCTCGATGCCGAAAATCTCTATTTGAAGCAGAACCTTGCTTTCCGCCCCCTGTTTTCACTCGTCCTCCCCTGGTCTCCTACCTGGAACCGCCCTTATAGCTAGGTACAGCCGGCAGGAAGACGCCTGCTGATTTATAAACAAAAATGCAGCTACCCGCTAACAGACAGCTGCATTGAAACTTTTCTGAATTTTTTGAGACGAGTGCCTTGATCGAATTCAGCGCCGGCCCTTTTTATCGGGAGATGTTCTATAGCCGCGCCGCTTCCATGATAAGCCCCTCTCCGATAACGGAAGCGAGCATAACCAGCTTCCAAACAGCAGGATTATTCGGCGATATTGTAAAAAGACTTGTCAGTTTCACACTTTTCTATAACAGACATTCAAATTTCTTCAACGCATCGCTTCCCAAATACTCCTCAATTCGGTCTAAAAGCTCATCCTTGTTCCGGCAGGAAAGGATTTTTTGCATTTTTTTAAGCCTGTATTTCACAGTGCCATCCGAAATATTCATGGTCTCCGCGAGATGTTCGTATGTTTTTCTTTCTCGGATCCCCTTCAGAATACGGCAATCCATCAAATCCATCCTGGCAAACAGCTCTTCCAGACAAAAAAGCGATTCCACAGAGGCATCCTGGCAAAACAGATTGGGAAGCTCTTCTTTTGGAGGCTCATAAGCAACTTTTGACATTACAGGCTGATAGCCAGTGGTACCTCGAGGAAAAATCCGGCAGCCTACCAAACAGGAAAGAGAATTGATCTCAGGCGCATGCGCTAAAACCTTCCATAATTCCACCGCCTGTCTTCCTACAGCTTTATAGCTGAGCGATACCGTGGTAAGAGACGGCTCCACCAATTCATCCAATATCATATTTCCAAAGCTAATCAAGAATAGTGGTTCCATTTTTCCTTGATTCGTCATCTGACGCAATAATTCCAATGCAACAATATCATTGGAACAAACAGCCGAATCAAATTGTTCCGATCTATGGAGAAACGACGCCACACAACGGCTGATCGAACCATTGTTCCAAAAAACAGAGTCCTCTGCCGGTGAAAAAGCAGGGTGTTCAACTGCAGCAATCTGGAAACCTTTCATTTTTTCTAAATCGGTAATGGAAGCCGGATTGATCCCTATCAATGCAGTTTGTTTTTTTCCGCAGGCAGCAAGATAGCCTGCTATCTCGCTCATAGCCAGCTGATAATCAAGATGGATCGAGCTTACCCCGGGGACCGTCAGGCTTTGATTTCCTCCCACACACAGCGTGCGTATATGCTTCTGAGACAAAACGGAGGACATATGAAAAATCCAGTTCTGCGACGTCCCAAGAAGCAGTACAGGTTCCGTTCCGCCCGGAGGCAAAGGAGGGGAAGCGATTTTGTCTTCGCACAACAGATGGCTCAAGGACAGATTATAATGAGCGGCTGTGTTTTCGATTTCCTGATAGATCTCTTGGTACCAGTGGGTGGAACAATACATCGGTTCACTGATAATGGGGATCGTTTTGGTATTCATATCGCT
>URRG01000006.1 GCA_900550095.1 uncultured Oscillospiraceae bacterium | reverse complement strand
CTTTCTTCTATGCGTATGGGTTAAGGAAGAAATCTGTGAGGCGCGCTATTTACTCAGCAGCCGCATCCGCAGCCGTTGCCGCAGCCGTCATTGCATCCGCAGCCGCCGTTGTTGTAGCCGTTGCCGCCGCAGCAGCAGAGCAGGATGATGATCAGGATGATGATCCAAGAGCAGGAACCGCAGCCACCGAAGAAACCGTTGTTACACATAATTGATTGACCTCCTTAAAGGATTTGAAAGGATTTACACTACATACTATTGCCGGTGCCTCAAATGTGTTACAACAAACTGATTTCATATTTTCCTAACATTTTTGAGATATGCTCTTACTATCAAAATGAGGACGCCGCGGTTGAAGGGTGCGCACATTTGGTATAAAATAGGGAGGAATAGCGATATGTTCCTGTATCATTACTATGAAAAAGCGCTGGGGCCGTTCCGCAGCCTTTCGTCCCTTCCTAAAAAGGAGGCGGAAGGCGTACTTTCCTATATACGGAAAATACGCCCGCATACCATGGCGGCTGCCAGAGATGAGGAATATATGGAAAGACAGCTGGCTTACGAAAAAACAGCCTATGATCTTTTTGTAAGCCGGGGAGGAAAACCGGAAAGAACGTCGCCGCACTACATGGTGGCGGAGGCTTGTCCCTGGCTGGCTTCCTGGTATCAGGAAGGGGAATGGCTCCGCATTCCCATAGAGGAATTCGATTTGAAAACTCTTTCCTTTACTTACGGAGATATGCATCCTACCTTCAGCCCTTCAGCCCAAGAGTGAACGACGGAAAGGAATACAGGAAAAAGATATATTTCTATACGGAGATATTGGAATTGATACAAAAGTACGGCCTGCCGCAGCAATGGAACGCGGAAGGACTTTATGGACCTGAACGGTATATTGAAGCGCAGGTTTGGAGCGACAGGAGCGTTAGCCGGTATCTGAAGGACTTTAAAAGCGGTCTATGATATGAAATCAGATGAAAGCGATTTGTCAGGAGGCAGCAGAAAATGATTTGTCAGGCTTGCGGCAAAAGAAATGCCACTACACACGTTAAAGCGGTTGTAAACGGGGATCTGTGCGAATATTCTCTCTGCGGGGAGTGCGCCAGAAAACTGGGATATGGGAATCTCTTCGCCGAATTGGGGAGAGGGCTGAATCTTTTGGGGCTCCAGCCGCAGGAGCTCAGGGAGGAAGAACGCTGTTCCTGCGGCGCTACGTGGGATGATATAGTCCGCACGGGCCGGGTGGGCTGCGCCAAATGCTACGAAACCTTCTACACCCGTCTTCTCCCCGTCGTGGAGCGTATCCATGGCAGCAGCCGGCACCGCGGCAAAACGCCGGATGGGAATCTTCCTCAGGTTTCTCAAAGCGAGAGGAGAGGTATGCTGCTGGCTAAAAAACAGAAGCTGAGAGAAGCTATCGAGGCGGAAAACTTTGAGGATGCGGTTACGCTTCGGGATGAGATCCGTATGCTGGAGGCGAAACATGATGAGTAAGGTAAAAAAGTGGTATGAACATCCCGGCCAGGAGCAGGACGTAGTGGTCAGCACGCATATTTATCTTTCCAGAAATCTCGAGGGCTTTCCCTTTGTCCGCAGGATGCGTTCTGCTGAACAGAGAGAGGCTATGGAAACGGTGCTTTCTGCGGTGGAAAACAGCCGGCTGCCCCTTGCCGGCCTCTTTTCCTTTTGGCCCTTCAGAGAGATGGATAAGACAAGCGCTGTTTCTTTTGTGGAAAGAGGGCTTGCGACCCCTGAATACATTGCCCGCAGAGAGGAAAGAGGGATCCTTTTGACGCAGGATGAATCCCTTTCTATGGTTCTGAATGGGGAAGACCACCTGCAGATCCATGTGAGCCGTCCCGGGCTGGATTTGGAGAGCGCCTATGACAGCGCGGATCGTTTGGAGCGTCTCCTTTCCAAAGAACTTTCCTTTTCATATGATGAAACCTTCGGATATCTTACGCAGAATCCGGCGGATCTGGGGACGGGCATGCATGCCTCCCTGCTTCTTCACCTGCCTGCTCTGGAGGGAAACGGGGCTGTCCCAAGAGTATCTTCCAGCCTTTCCCGGCTGGGGATCGACCTGCGGGAAAGTATGGAGGCCCAGGGAAAGGCCTCCGTATACCGCCTGACCAACCGGGTTTCCCTGGGGATATCCGAGCAGGAGGCGCTTTTTAACCTGAAAAGCATGGCCCTGCAGGTGATAACGCAGGAAAGGTCGGCCCGGAAAGCGCTTTGCCGGCAGATCGAAGCGGAGGACAGGGCGTTTCGATCAAGAGCGCTCTTAGGATCGGCTCGCCTGCTTTCTCAGAACGAGTGCATGGAGCTGCTTTCCAATGTCCGCCTGGGAGTTTCTCAGGGCTTTTATTCCGCGCCGGGCTATGAAGTCATAGCGCGCTGGATGGCTGAGGTACAGCCGGCCACTCTGTCGCTCACTGCGGAACAGCAGGATGGGGTAACGCTGGATCAGCTCAGGGCCGCATATGTGCGGAGACTTATGGAACAGGAGGTCGGAAATACGTAAAAAGACGCTGTGAAGCATTTCAGCCTCACAGCGCCGGAGCTGATATTTTGAGTGTTCGCACACTGGATTCAGAGGGAACCGCCAGCCGTAAAATCCGTCACGATTTCCTTTCCGCACTCTGGCGGGGAATAGACAAAACGGTCCATGTGGCTGCCTTCGAACCGGTATTCCGGAAGCGTGGGGCGGTATTCGTACTGAAAAGTATCGATGATGACCAGCTTTACCTTCATACGTCCGGGCAGAATGCTTTTTATGTATACGCTTGCCTGCTGGCCGGGCAGAACGCCTTCTTTCGGTTCTGCCAGTCCCGCGAGATTGGGGGCGAGCTCTACAAAGATGCCGTAGGGTTCCACGCTCCGCACGATGCCGGCCACTGTTTCCCCCGGCTTGAAGCGCGCGACGTTTTCTTCCCAGGTCCCTAAAAGCTCCTTATTGCTCAAAGTGATCCGGCTGCCCTCCATAGAGCGGATCAGGACCCGGATATCCATTCCAGTGGTAAACCGTTCCCTGGGGTGGTCGATCCTGGAGATGGATATAGCGTCTATGGGCAGAAGCGCTACTACGCCGCAGCCGATATCTGCAAAAGCGCCGAAGCTTTCCAGATGGGTGATCCGGGCGTCGATCACATCGCCGGGGCTGAGCTTTTCGATATATTCCTTCCGGCATTCTTCCTGAGCGGCCCTTCTGGAGAGATACGCCACAGGGGCGCCGGCTTCTGATTGGCCGAACCCGGTGATACGAAAGCATACGGGCCGGTTTACCCGGGAAATGATGGCGATGTCCCGTACGGTGCCTTCCCGGATTCCAAGAGCGCCCTCCTCCCGGGGGATGACCCCTTTCATGCAGCCCAGATCCACTATGAGATTATGGGCGCTGTCGCAGACCACAGCTCTACCTTCTATGATTTTTCCTTCCGCACAGGCGGCCTGCAGACTGGCAGAGGATTGCAGCGACGCCTGGTTTTCCGGTGTGGAAATGCGCCAGCCTTCCGGACAATAGGTATTCATTTAACAGCCCTCCTTTTTTCTTCCGTTCATCTATATGCAAAAAAAGGGGCCGGCATTCTTGAATTCCAGAGGGGTTTTCAAATTCCAGTGTCCTGTGAAAAGCCGTGCTTGCATCCGGCGCGGGAATATAGTATCATGAAAAACAGGTTTGGTTTTGCCATCTGTTTATAAACCCGTCCGCGGGGAAGAAAGGAATATGCACATGAAACGAAAAACAGGGATCTTTTGTATATTGATGCTGGTGCTTTCTATGCTTGCCTTTCCGGGCTGCAGCAGTGGGGCCGGCGGCTATTTGGGCATGCAGCTGGAGCCTCCCGAGGAAGGGGAGGAGATTGCCGTTCTGGAAACCAATATGGGAACGATCCGTATCCGCTTGTTTCCGGAGGAAGCGCCCAAAACAGTGCAGAATTTTAAAGATCTCATTGAAAAGGGCTACTACAACGGCATTACCTTTCACCGGGTGATCGAGAATTTTATGATTCAGGGCGGAGATCCCGATGGTGACGGAACCGGCGGCAAAAGCGCCTCCGGGGAAGATTTCGAGGATGAGTTCAGCAAAAATCTGGTGAATATCCGCGGCTCTTTGGCTATGGCCAATAAGGGCCCCAATACCAACGGCAGCCAGTTCTTTATCAACCAGGCCGGGCCGGATCAGCTGTCGGGCTGGGATTATTATCAGCAGTTTTCCGATGCATATAAGGAATATGGGGACGCCTTTACCGCTCAATATGGGTATAATTGGCCCGATATGGGAAAAGTTACGGATGAGTATAAAAAACTGTATGAGGAAAACGGCGGCAATCCGCATCTGGACGGCGCTTATGCCATAGGCGACAGGGGCCATACGGTTTTTGGCCAGGTGTTTGACGGCATGGACGTGGTAGATGCGATAGCGGCTGTGAAGACGGACGACAATAACAAGCCCTTGGAAGACGTAGTGATCGAAAAGGCGGAGATCGTGCAGTATCACGCCTCGTGATTTTGCTGAGATCGGAAAGGAGAATACAATTATGGCAGAGCTTCTGCACGCTGCGGAAAGCAGTTTTGACTTGATTCTGAAAGAAAACACGGTCGTTTTGGTGGATTTCTGGGCTACCTGGTGCGGTCCCTGCCGGATGGTCGCGCCCATCATGGAGCAGGTGGCGGAACACTATGCGGGAAAGGTCGCAGTGGCGAAGGTGGATGTGGATGAAAATCCGGCCCTTGCATCCAAATTTGGGATCATGAGCATTCCTACGGTGATCCTGTTCAAGGATGGCCAGGCCGTCGCAAAGGATGTGGGAGCCCGTTCCTTCGAAAGCTACTGTGAGATGATAGACGCGAAGCTGTGAGCTTTTCTAAAGTGTGAAGGGCGGAGCAGAATAGCGGATGGAACCGCCGCCGGGGATATGAAGTCTCCGGCGGCGGTTTTGCAGCCTAAAGAATCGAATGCTTTGGGGATGTATCGGCAGTAGCGGAAGGACAGCTTAATGCATTTTTAATTGTATCTCCCGATTGTTTTTACCGTTTTAGCACGAGGAATGCTACAATAATAGCGTCAGGAGGGATACAGTATGACACATGTATATCAAACGGCAGGAGCCTATCCGGTAGCGCAGGTACAGCGCAAGGCAGGGAAAAAGACGTTTGCAGAAGCTCATCCCCGTTTTTCCGCCTGTTTGTACATGCTCCTGGGAATGCCGGCAGTTTCTCTGCTTGCGCTGTTTACGGTCACACCGCTGATTCTGTTTCCTATAGCATGTATATGCGGATGGCTGTGATTTTCTCTGAAGCAGCCTGGAAAAAGACTTCGAGAGAAAAGACAGAAAGTGGGGAATAGTATGATTTTCATATGGCTGTGCGCCGTCTGCGGCATCCTGACATATGGTTTTTGGTGTTTTCAAAGAAAATCTCAAAGGAAACGGATTATTGTGCGGATAGAGGCGGATCACAGAAGGAATCAAAGATAATATAAGCGTGGACCGGTATGATTCGGAAACTTCGGATCATACCGGTTTTATCTTTGCAATGGACTGGAAACAGAAAAAGACGGTTTTTTCGGGAAAAAGCAGTCCGAGTGATCGAAGAAGTACCGGATTTTCTGCGAGAGCCGGATTTTAGGCGGCGCTGGGGCCAAGCGTTGGCGGTAAGAATATGTGGCCAGGAAATATGGAACAGAAGGATATAGGACAAGCCGGACGCAGCGTCTATAGAGGCTGCGTCCGGCTTGTTTTTAACATATCTTCATTAGGACTGCGGTTCTGAAAGGTTCAGCGGCACCCGGAACCTCCTCCGGAGCCTCCGCCTCCTCCTCCGCCGCTGAAGCCCCCTCCTCCTCCGCCGGAGCCTCCGGAGCTTGAAGGCGGGTGAGCCAGCTTATAAGCCGACTGGCTCACTTCATACATGGAATTGGAAAGATGCTCTCCGATAGAAGAAAAACCGCCGAAGTCGATTCCGCCGCCCGGGCCGGCATGGAAAATAACAGTACGGCCCCTGTGCATGGGTATATGCGGCCCCCACGGATAACCGCCCCAATAAGGGCTCGGATCGTCCGAAGAAACAGGGGGAGGGGAAGCAGTCTGCCCGGCTTCTTCCTCGTCCTCTGCATGAAGGGAGGTATATGCCAGGTTGAGCTGTTCGGAAACGGTGTCGGCCATATCCATGGCGGAAGCGAAGATCATATATTCCTCCCAGAGGGAAAGCTCAAATACGGTGTGTTCCTCCATTTTAGAAAAATCCTTGAGGAACCTTGCGAAGGAACGCCAGCGCTGCAGCTGAGTTTCCCCTTCCAGCGTCAGCCGGTGTTTGGAGGTTTCAAAGGCTATGAGGAATATGCCGCTGAGGATCAGGGCGAAAATAAAGATCCCCCAGCCTTCCGGCGCGAAAAGGAACAGGAGAAGGGCAAGCAGGAAGTATCCTGCGGCCATTCCGCCGAGAGGAGACCAGAGGCCGTGTTTTTCCTCCCAGCCGGTCTGACGGAAGGAACGCTTCACAGCAGACTGGAAGCGCTCCATGGCGGAAGAGACTTCCTGATACCTCTTTTTTCCGAACTGGCGGTACTGTTCCATGGTAAAGGCCCCGCCGTATGCAGCCGCCACCTGTCGGAAGAGATCCAGGAGAATGGATTCATGAGCGGCGGGCGGTTCGGAACCATAGTCGGATACGGATATGGAAACGCCTTCTGCGGAACGGTCCATCTGCAGGAACCCCTTTTGCGCCAAGCTCAGCATTACAGAGCTGAAAAGAGCTTTCTGCTGTTTCGGGGAAGTACCCTTATAGTAAAAATACAGCTGGTTTATAAGGGCGGGGTCGCTGCCGGGTGGGATCTCCCGGATATATTTGGGCATTTCCACCTTGTACGGCTTGCAGAGTTTTTTCCTCCAGGAGCCGAAAATACAGGAGAATACCACTAGGCCGATGGAGAGATACAACCGCAGAACCATGAACAGCCATGAGAAGCGCTGCGCTGCGTCGCTGGCCGAAGCGGCCTCCTGTTCTTCGGTTCTGATGGCTTCCAGCATATTTGCGGTAGAAGAACGCTCCGGCTCTGTGAGAGCGCTTTTGGGGAAACAGGTCCGGATTTCCACCCAGGTCTGAGCAGGGATGCGCTCTGCCGTAAAGGAGAGGACGCCGTCGCCGATCTCGAGAAAACTTTTTGGCGACGTGACATGGAGCCATCCGAGGATATCGCTCTTCCGCAGGTTTCCGGGGAGCTCCAGCTCTCCATGCAGATACCGCACCGGGAAACCGCCGTTCTGGCCGATGAGGCCCACATAAAGCTCTGCCGTATCGCCCCAAAGAGCGCCTATGCCGGTCATGGTATAGGAAAAGGTCACGGTTCGAGTGCCTTCGCGCAGGGGAGGGAAATACCAGCCGATCTCATAGTCGCCGCCTGATGTATAGATATAGCAGGTATTTTCTCCCGGATCGTCGTAATTAGGATCAACACCTTCCACGAAGGTGTACTCCGTTCCCGTATCCTCATCGTAAACGGAGAGATCCGTTATTGAGGAAAATCCTTTTGTATCGAAATATTTGTAAAAATTGCTGTAATCCCGGTCCCTGTCCTTCATACGGATTTTCCAGGTCTCAGTGACACGCAGATCCCCGTTCGAAAGCAGGGTGGCGTGGATCTCCTGGTCATCTACGATCTGTTTGGCGCCCCAGGCGTATGTAAGTCCTGTAAAGCCCGCCACCAGGCTCACTATAATGGGGATCAAAAGCACGATGCCCAGTATCAGCATCCATCTTTTGAAGCGCCGTTCTTTTTTCTTTTTACTGGCCATATAAAACTCCTTTTCAACCGGCGGAGAAGACGTCGTCAGAGGGAAACAGAAGGTGTTTCTTTTTCATAACCGGCGGCCTCGAAATAGGAACGGCGCTCGTAATGCAGGAGCTGCGCCAAAAGAACGCCGGGAAATTTTTCGATATATTCGTTATACATCATGCAGGTGTCGTTATAAAACTGCCGCGCTACCGCCACTTTCTTTTCCACGTCGCCAAGCTCCCGCTGCAGGTTCAGAAAGCTGTCGCTGGATTTCAGCTCCGGATAAGCTTCGGATACGGCCATCAGCCGGGTCACAGCCCCGCTGAGCTCCGTATTGTTCCGTATAGCTTCCTCTGCCGTGCGGGAAAGAAGCGCTGTGCTGCGCAGTTCCGTGACCTGCTTCAGAAGGACCTCCTCCTGTCTGGAAAAGCCCTTTACAGTTTCCACAAGATTCGGGATCAGGTCAAAACGCTTTTTCAGCTGTACGTCCACCTGAGCCCAACTGTTGTCCACTCGGGCAGAAAGGGAAACCAGCTTGTTGTAGGTGAGGATAAGAAACGCCGCCCCGGCTATAAGGGCTGCCAGCAGGACGCCTAAAAGGATCCACAGAAAAATCACACCGAATACCTCCTGTCGTTGTTTTCGCTTCCGCATCGGTCTCGCCGTAGAAGGCTTTTGCATCAAAAAGGCAGAGGATGCTCTTTCACAGCATACCACAGAGTTCTCTTCAAATCAACTGCGGGGGATGGGAGAGGGCTCTTTCTTTTCTGAGACGGCTTCCAGCAAAAGGCCGGGAGAAAGACGGCCGGCGGAAACATCCGCCGAAGTGAGAAAGTACAGCGTGTTTCCCTTTCTGACGAGGATTTCCAGCTCAGAGATATATGCTTCGTCCAGTGCGCCCGCCTGTATTTTGGTGAAATCCGATGGAGAACCTGCAAAGACGGCGGTATGCATAAGGATGGGCACGAAATTTTCCGCCTGCCGTTCAGTCCGGAAGGAATAGATGTCCTGATAGAGCCAATGCTGATCATCTGCCGATTCGACGCACTCAAAGGTATGCCACTGCCCGGCTGTCAGGGAGCGCCCGGCTTCCACACGGCTGCCGCCGCCCTGAGGAGATTCCCCCCGTTTTCCCTCGATACCCATCTCAGAAAGCGTCAGATACGGGCCGTCAGAGACAGCAGGCATGGAATAAGACTCCGTCTGTGACCATTGCACAGCGGTGCCCGCCAGGGAAACGGCAAGCAGAAGGAGAAGAAGCCCCTGGGGGCCCCAATGCAGGATATGACGCTTGCGGCTCTGGCGGCAGAGAGGTTTCCCTCTCTGGAGACAGTGGTAAAGCGCACTGCTGCGGTATGCGGCGTAGATGGATTTGAAAAGGAGCAAGCCCATTCCAAAGAGATAGGCAAGGAGGCCGGCTGTCTGCTCTACCCACAGCTTTTGAAAGGAGAATAGCCACTGCGTCAGAATATTCCGCCCTCCGGAAAGAGATGCTGAGAAAATAAGATGGAGAAGCAGCAGGAAAAAAGGGGGCAGCCAGGAAAACAGATACTTACGCCGGAAAGTCTTTATAATGGAAGCCTGCCGGATGGGGTCGGAGTAGATTTTCGGCGCGTTGCCGTCTTCCGCCGCTGAGAAAACGTGAATCAGCCCGCAGGAGGCCGTATGCTCCCAGCCGGATTCGCTATAAAGCCGGAGCTGTTCCTCCTGCAGGCCGCCGCTGTCCCCTGGTAGGGAAGGGGATGCAAACTCAACGCGGTATAAGCGTTTTTCCGGTTTTCCTTTGCGGAAACGGCTCAGATAAACTCCGCGCTTTTCCAGAAGGAAGCCCTTTTGCGCCATCCGGGCATAGAAGGCTTCTGTTTCGCCTACTGCATATTCTGCCGGATGAAACCGATAGGTTTTGTTCATTTCTTTTTTTCCTCCAAGATACGTCCCGCCGTTGTTTGCCTGAGCCGCAGATATTCTTCCGTATGCACTTTTGCCCTTCCTGTTTTCCGTTTTTCCGGTTAAGAAAAGTTCATCTCTCGGTTTTCTTCAAATTCCGGAAGAATGCTGTCTTTCCTGTGCATCCTTGTCAAAACGCCATAAGGAAGATTGGCCCCATAGAGAAGATATGTCTCTTTGAGAACTCTGGAATGTGTGGTATGAGCTTTGGCTTTAAAAGAGAGGAAGGATATGAAACACGGCCTCTGCCGCAGGCTGATTTTCCCGTATGCGCAAACGTTCCTTTCCGTTTGACAATATGCAAGACGATGTATCGTATGCTTTAACAATAGCAGAATGGAGGTTTTTGTCAATAGATACATAAAAACGCTCTGCCTCCTACAGGCAGAGCGTTTTTGATGGTTGCCGTCATTTTTTTTCCGGGGCTGCGGTATGCTGCAGCTTATCGTGCACCCGGTAGCAAAGCGTCATCAGGCTGTCGTTCAGATGAACGTTTTCTACAATGGTATCTGGATATTTTACAGAGATATCCGTATGGCTGAAGTTCCAGAAATTGCGGATTCCCAGAGAATACAGCCGTTCCACAATTTCAGAGGCAGCCTCCCGTGGGATACAGAGGATCGCCATTTGCGGATCGTTTTTCCGGCAGAATTCCTCCAGCCTGGAAATATCCTGGATTTCCACTCCATTCAAAGAGCTGCCGATCTTGAAGGCGGAACTGTCGAAGATTCCGGTGAGCCGGAACCCGTCCCGGGTGAAATCCATATGAGAGGCGATAGCCTGCCCCAGATTTCCCGCTCCTATCAGGATCGCTTCGTATCCGTGCTGCAGGCCCAGGATGGAGCCGATCTCTCCGCAGAGCTGATCCACCATATACCCGTAGCCCTGCTGGCCGAACCCGCCGAAGCAGTTTAGATCCTGGCGGATCTGAGAGGCTGTAAGGCCAAGCTTTGCGGAAAGCTCTGTAGAAGATATCCTCGTAACGCCCTTTTCCTGCAGATGGATCAGGAACCGGTAATACCGGGGAAGGCGGCGGATGACGGACATGGAAATATTATCGCGTTTAGGCATGGATATGAGGCCTCCAATAGTGTTGTTTCCTGGGCTTGAAGGCTTACAGAAGAGCCTTTAGCCGCTTGTCGATTTCATGAAGGAAGGTTTCCGTATCCACAGCCGTTTTTTGCGGAAGGGTGGAAAGACGCTCCAAATCCCCTGTCATGATCCCCTCTTCGATGGTCTGGATCGAGGCTTTTTCCAGCTTATCGGCAAAAGCGGAAAGCTCCGTGTTTCCATCCAGCTCTCCCCGTTTGCGCAAGGCTCCGGTCCATGCGAAGATAGTGGCGATAGAATTGGTGGAAGTGGCCTCACCTTTCAGATACTTGTAATAATGGCGCTGTACCGTGCCGTGCGCGGCTTCATATTCATAGTTTCCGTCGGGGGAGACAAGCACACTGGTCATCAGCCCCAGGCTGCCGAAGGCGTTCGCCACCATATCGCTCATAACGTCTCCGTCGTAGTTTTTGCAGGCCCAGATGTAACCGCCCTCTGAGCGGACGACTCTTGCCACCGCGTCGTCGATCAATGTATAGAAATATTCGATGCCCGCTTCCTCAAATTTCTCTTTATAGGTGCTGTCATAGAGCTCCTGGAAAATGTCCTTGAAGCGGTGGTCGTATTTTTTGGAAATGGTATCCTTGGTGGCGAACCACAGATCCTGCTTTGTATCGAGTGCGTAGTTGAAACAGGAACGGGCGAAGCTTTCAATGCTTTTGTCCAGATTGTGCTGGCCCTGGATGATGCCGGCGGAATCCTTGAAATCATGGATGAGCTCGCGGGTCATGTTGCCGTCCTTGTCGGTGACGACAAGTTCTGCTTTAGCGCCTTGCGGGACCTGCATTTCCACATTTTTGTAGACGTCCCCATAGGCGTGGCGGGCGATGGAAATAGGCTTTTTCCAGTTGGGGATGAAAGGAACGATCCCCTTTACAAGGATGGGGGAGCGGAAGACGGTTCCGTCCAGAACCGCGCGGATGGTCCCGTTTGGGGATTTCCACATTTCATGGAGATCATATTCCTTCACCCGGGCCGCGTTGGGGGTGATGGTGGCGCATTTTACAGCCACGCCGTATTTTTTTGTGGCCACAGCGCTGTCGTATGTTACTTGATCGTTTGTCAGATCCCGGTTTTTCAGCCCAAGATCATAATATTCCGTTTTCAGGTCGATGTAAGGGGTGAGAAGGATGTCCTTGATCATTTTCCAAATGACCCGGGTCATTTCGTCCCCGTCCATCTCCACGAGGGGAGTCGTCATCTTGATTTTGTCTGCCATGTTGCTGCCTCCGTTCTGTTTCCCCATATGAGGAAACCGCTTGTTCATTTTCAGCCGTTTTGTTCCCTAGTGTAGTTCAGAAGGCCGCCTGCAAGGACCATTTCCCGCTGGCGCTGGGACAAAATCGCCTCAGCCGGGATATCGACGCCCTTTGTAACGTCGCGGACGGTCACTTCGCCGCCTTCGGCTATGGTCCTGCGGATATCGGGGAGCTCCAGATCGTCCAACTGGTCGATCTTGTCGTAATCGGCCTCGTTTTTGAATACCAGGGGAAGGATGCCGGCGTTGGCCAGGTTGGCACAGTGGATACGGGCGAAGCTCTTCACAAGAACGGCCTTGACCCCCAGGTAAAGGGGCACGAGGGCCGCATGTTCGCGGGAAGAGCCCTGGCCGTAATTCTGGCCGCCTACGATCACGCTGGGGCCGTATTTTTTACAGCGGGCAGGAAATTCCGTATCGCATACGCTGAAACAGAAATTGGAAAGATAAGGGATATTGGAACGGAAGGGGAGGATCTTCGCTCCAGCAGGCATGATATGGTCGGTGGTGATATTGTCCCCCACCTTCAAAAGCGCTTTTGCGGAGACGGTTTCCTGAAGAGGGCCGGAAACGGGGAATTCCTTGATGTTGGGCCCGCGGAGAATCTCCACGCTTTCCATATGTTCTGCAGTTTCCGGAGCTGTGACCATATTGTCGTTGAGGAGGAAGCTTTCGGGCATTTCGATGGAAACAGCCTCGCCCAGGGTGCGGGGATCGGTCAGAACGCCGGCAATAGCAGAAACGGCGGCGGTCTCCGGGCTTACGAGATAGATCTGGCCGTCCGCTGTGCCGGAACGGCCTTCAAAGTTCCGGTTGAAGGTGCGCAGGGAAACGCCTGCAGAATTGGGGGACTGGCCCATTCCGATACAGGGGCCGCAGGCGCATTCCAGAACCCGCGCTCCGGCGGCGATGATATCGGCCAGAGCGCCGTTCTTCGCCAGCATATTGTAGACCTGTTTGCTTCCGGGAGCGATGGAAAGGCTCACGTCCGGGTGAACGGTCTTCCCCTTCAGGATGGAGGCCACCCGCATCAGATCCAGATAGGAAGAATTGGTGCAGGAACCGATGCAGACCTGATCCACCTTGATAGGGCCGATGTCCGAGAGGGATTTTACGTTGTCGGGGCTGTGAGGGCAGGCTGCCAGAGGCTCCAGTTCACTGAGGTTTACTGTGATTTCCTCGTCGTAGACGGCGTCCGGGTCGGAAGAAAGCTCCACCCAGTCCTTTTCACGGCCCTGCGCCTTCAAAAAGGCCCGGGTGATATCGTCTGAGGGAAAGATGGAAGTGGTGGCGCCCAGCTCTGCGCCCATGTTCGTGATGGTCGCCCGTTCCGGAACGGTGAGGGTTTTGACACCCTCGCCGGCGTATTCCACGATTTTGCCAACGCCGCCTTTTACGGTGAGGAGCTGCAGGACTTTCAGAATGATATCCTTTGCGGAAACCCAGGGCTTGAGTTTCCCTGTAAGATTTACGCGCAGCATTTTCGGCATGGAGATATAATAGGGACCTCCGCCCATAGCGACTGCAACATCCAGGCCGCCGGCGCCCATTGCCAGCATGCCGATGCCGCCGCCTGTGGGCGTATGGCTGTCGGAACCGATGAGGGTCTTGCCGGGAATGCCGAACCGCTCCAGATGCACCTGGTGGCAGATGCCGTTTCCGGGGCGGGAATACCAGATTCCATGCTTTTTGGCAACGCTCTGGATGAAGCGGTGATCGTCCGCGTTTTCAAAACCGGTCTGCAGGGTGTTATGGTCGATGTAGGCCACGCTTTTTTCCGTTTTGACGCGGGGAACCCCCATGGCTTCAAATTCCAGGTATGCCATCGTACCGGTGGCGTCCTGCGTCAGCGTCTGGTCGATCTTCAGGCCGATATCGGAACCCACCGTCATCTCGCCGCTTATCATATGGTCTTTTATAATTTTCTGTGCAATCGTAAGACCCACGAATCATACCTCCCAAAACATATATGTAAGTTTCTTCTATTATCGTTCAAAACAGCTTCCTTGTCAATCTTTTCACGAGACACAGATTTGAATTTTTATATATTTCTTCCTGCATGGCCTGCGGCCGCAGGTCTTTTTTCTGCGGCGGGAACCATATATTCTTGATGAATAGCCGGAAGGATGGTATAATACATTTGTTTAGAACTGGATTTTCCGTTTTCTTTTGTACGTTCTCAGGTATGAAGCCGTCTCTCCTGCGCAGAATAACTGCGGGAGGTGACTTCATGAGCAACCATAAAAATTATACCGCAGATGAAGCGGAAGAACTGACAAAGGAAGAAACGGAAGACGGGCGCCTGCGCCAGATTGCGGATTCCGGTTCTGTAATTACGGGGGACGGGAGCCATGTGATCCACTGTCTTACGATCATAGGGCAGATCGAGGGCCATAATGTGCTTCCCTCACAGAATAAGTCTACAAAGTATGAGCATGTGATCCCTCAGCTTGTGGCGATTGAGGAGGATCCCCGGATCGACGGCCTGCTGATCATCCTCAACACGGTGGGCGGCGATGTGGAGGCCGGCCTAGCTTTGGCGGAGCTGATGGCGGGGATGAAAAAGCCCACGGTCAGCCTTGTCCTCGGGGGCGGGCATTCCATAGGAGTGCCGTTGGCCGTTGCGGCAAAGCACAGTTTTATTGCGTCCACAGCCACTATGACCATCCATCCTGTGCGTATGAACGGTCTTTTGATCGGGGTTCCGCAGACGATGGATTATTTTGAGCGGATGCAGGAGAGGATCACCCGTTTTGTGACGGCCAATTCCTCTATTTCGACAGACCGCTTCTATGAGCTTGCGATGAATACGAAGGAGCTGGTCATGGACGTGGGAACCGTTCTCGACGGAGCGGACGCAGTGGAAGAGGGGCTGATCGATTCGCTGGGCTCCCTTTCGGACGCTATCGCCTGCCTGTATGAAATGATCGATAAAAACCGGAAAAAGGTTTCCAGGCCGGCGGGAAAGCGGAAAACAGCCAAGTCGGAGAGACCGGCAAAGCCGAAGGCGCTGCCGGAAGCGTAAAATCGATGTTCTGCCGGTATTCCGGCCGCGCGGAGTTTTCTCTGCGCGAATTGAAAATTTGGAGGTACATACCGCGATGAAGGAAATTTTTGACGCGATTATTCAGGGGATCATCCAGGGAGCTACGGAGTTCCTTCCCGTTTCCAGCAGCGGGCATCTCTCGCTGACCCAGCATTTTTTAGGCATTGAGGAGCCGGGGATGCTCTTTGACGTTCTCCTTCATATGGGAACGCTTGTGGCCGTCTGCTTCGTATATTACAAGCTCTTGTTCCGGCTTATCAAATCCTTTTTTGGGATGGTCAAAAAGATCTTTACCGGCAAATTCCGCTGGAGCCAGATGGATGCGGATGAAAATCTGGTCATGATGCTGATAATCGGCCTGGTGCCTCTGTTCCTCATGTTTTTTCCCGTGCCGGGAACGGGGAAAAGCGTGAAGGATTTCGCCGATCTCTGGGCTACGGATTCCTCTATTCTCATCGAGGGGTTTGCCCTGCTTGCGACCAGCATCCTTCTTTTCATCGCTATGCGCAAGAGCAGGAAAATGCTGGAGAGAGCGGAGCTGCGGGCCAGAAGCCATGGGGACCCTCATGCCGTCCGCCCGGCGGGCAGGAAGCGATTCAATCCTATTGACGCCATATGCGTGGGCTTTGCCCAGTGCGTTGCCGCTGTGTTCCCAGGGCTCTCCCGTTCGGGCTCCACGCTTTCCGTAGGCCTGATGCGCAATATCAACCGGCAGACGGCGCTGGATTATTCTTTTGTGTTGGGGATTCCCGCCATTCTGGCGGCAGCTGTGGTTTCGGCCAAGGACGCGGTGGAGGCCGGCGAGGAGATCCACGCGCTTCCCATGATCGTAGGCGTTGTTACCGCCGCGATAGTGGGCTTTTGTGCTATCAAACTCCTCAGATGGATGGTTTCCAGCAACAAGCTTCTTCCTTTTGTGATCTATACGGCCGTGCTGGGAGTGATCGTGGTCGTCATAGCGCTGATCGAGCAGAATACCGGTATCTATATCGGCATACGGGCGGCTTCCGCCGCGGTCTGAGGATGTTTCGGCACATGCTGCGGAAAAGAATACAGGCAGTTTGAAATTGCCGCCCGGTTTTCCGGCCGGGCGGCCTGTTACATAAAGAGGTTGGATGGGTGTGGCACAAAAAAGAAAGACAGCTTCAAAGCCAGCGAATAGCAGAGCGAAAAAAACAGGGGCGAAAGCCGCCGGAAGAATGACGAAAGAAGAACGGGAGCAGAGAAAGCTCAGGGAGATGGCCAGGATCAAGCAGAGAAATCAGATGGTGGCCATGCTTCTCTTTGTTCTCTGCGTGTTGACGGCCAGCCTTGTGCTGATCCCGGGGGAACATGTGTGGTATTGGCTGCACAGCCAGATCATGGGCCTTTTTGGAACATGCGCCATTATGTGGCCCATCCTGCTTCTGTATATTTCGATTATCACGGCCTTTGAAAGGGCCAGCAGCCGCATGACGGGCAAGATCGCGCTTATGATCGGCATTATTCTGCTGTTCTGCGGGGCCGTATATCTTTTCAGCGAACCTGTTTCAGGTATGAACTTCTGGCAGGCACTGGGCAAACTTTACGGCGACGGCATCCTACGCAAGGGAGCGGGCTTTTTCGGCGGCCTGATCGGTCTGCCCCTGGCTTCCGCTTTCGGGCAGATCGGCTCAAAAATTGTGATTATCCTTCTGTTGTTTATTTTGATCATGATCCTTACGGGCACCAGCATGGCGCAGCTGTTCCGAGCAGTGGCCAAACCCGCTTCCGCTGTTTCGACCGCTGTGGGGAACGCCCGCGGCCGCCGGGTGCAGGAACGGGAATTGAAAAGAGAGATGAATATCGATATTTCTCTGGAAGAGCAGTCCTCAAAAGCGTCCGCTAAGCGGGGGCGCAGCGACAAACTCCGGCAGCTGGAAAAGGTATTTTCCATTACAGACGGCCCGGCCGCCCAGATAGATCCGCAGGAAGCCCGGGAGGATAGTTCCCCTGAAGCGAGCATGAAAAGGGATCCCGTAGCCGCTGTGGCGGCTGCGCAGGTTCCTCCTGCCGTGCTGCCGGCCGGACCGTTCCAAAGGGGACAGAGGGAGGGTCAGACCATCAAGACGGCAGCGGGCGCAGCAGAAGCCGTCTCAGCATGCGAACAGAAGGAGACAGTTCAGAAGGAATCCGGCAGGGCGGCGGAAAGCCCTGTAGGGACACCGGTAGATTTTCCGGTCTTTGAAGAAGAAGCAGGGGAAGGAAATATATATCATGCCCCTCCTGTGACTATGCTGGCAGAGACGAAGGCCCTGGATGAAAGCACACAGAACGAAGAGCTGCAGACCAACGGGCATATGCTGGTAGAAACGCTGAAAAGCTTTGGCGTTCAGACGAAGATCGTGGATATTTCCAGGGGCCCCACTGTTACGCGTTATGAGCTGCAGCCTGCCGCGGGAGTCAAAATCAGCCGTATCACCAATCTGGCGGATGATATCGCCATGAATTTGGCGGCCTCCGGCGTACGCATCGAAGCGCCGATCCCGGGGAAAGCGGCAGTAGGGGTCGAGGTGCCTAATAAGCATACAACTACCGTTCGCATGAGGGAGCTGATCGAAAGCAACAGCTTTTTGACCTCCCGCAGCAAGCTTTCTGTGGCACTGGGACGGGATATCGCGGGAGAGGTCACGGTGGCGGATCTTTCCAAAATGCCCCATCTGCTCATTGCGGGTACTACCGGTTCCGGTAAATCCGTGTGTATAAACTCCATGATCATCAGCCTTGTGTATAAGAGCAGCCCGGAGGATGTCCGTTTCCTGATGATCGATCCCAAGGTTGTGGAACTGGGGATTTATAACGGTATTCCCCACCTTTTGGTGCCGGTGGTCACGGATCCCAGAAAAGCGGCCGGCGCTTTGGGATGGGCCGTGACGGAAATGCTCAAGCGCTACAAGCTCTTTGCGGAAAACAATGTGCGCGACCTGCAGGGCTATAACCAGCTTGCGGCCTCCAACGGCTATGCGGACGCACAAGGGCAGCCCATGCCGAAGCTGCCGCAGATCGTTATTATCGTGGATGAGCTCTCCGACCTGATGATGGCGGCGCCCAACGAGGTAGAGGACTCCATCTGCCGGCTGGCTCAGATGGCCCGCGCGGCTGGCATGCATTTGGTGATCGCTACCCAACGTCCTTCCGTGGACGTGATCACCGGCCTTATCAAGGCAAATATCCCAAGCCGTATTGCGCTCACGGTTTCCTCTCAGGTGGATTCCAGGACCATCCTTGATATGGGCGGCGCAGAAAAGCTTCTGGGAAGGGGCGACATGCTGTTTGCTCCGGTGGGCTGTCAGAAGCCCATCCGTGTGCAGGGTTGTTTTGTCAGCGACGGAGAGATTGAAAGCATCGCCAACTATCTGAAATCTTCTGAAAACAACGAATACGACAGAGAGATCATCGATGAGATCGAAAAGAATGCGGTGGCGGAAAAGGAAAAGACCTCCGGGGATGAAGGAGGAGGCGACGGGGATCCTATGATTCCGGAAGCTGTAAAGTGCGTAGTAGAGGCAGGGCAGGCATCCACATCTCTGCTGCAGAGGCGGCTCA
>URRG01000005.1 GCA_900550095.1 uncultured Oscillospiraceae bacterium | reverse complement strand
TATCTGTCAAGGGGGTATTTTATTCTGCTTGTAAGATGCGGAAATTTACGGCAGGACGTGTTTCCTCAGCGTATTCATACGTTATTGCGCATATTTCAAAAATCCGGCCGCCTGCCGCCCGGGCTTTTACGCCGTATGGTGTACGGTTGCCAGGCTGGCTGTTCCCCGCCGCGCCCCAAAAAAATCCGTTTCGAAAGGGCCCGCTCGTCCCGTCCACCCTCCCGATGGTCTTCGCAGCCACGTCCGCTCCGCCGCCGGGGCGGGGCAAAGCTTTTCACAGGCACGTTTCTTCGCTTCGTTCCGCTGGCTGCATCCCACGGAACCCAATACCGCAGATTTCTGTCCCAGGCTGGTATTTCAGCGAAAATATGCCTCCCCGAAATACGGCTGCACAGATATCGGCTCCAGATGCATGTGAAACAGAAATATACTGCTTCAAATTCCCTCTTTTCTTTCTATTCTTCCGCTTATAAACGGCACAATCACAGGAAAGAATAGTAAAAAAACGAAAGGAAGGTGTAAACCACATGTCCGCACACGACAACGTACAAAACAAAGACTTTGTGAGCCGCCGGGAAATCATCGAGGAAATCGACCGGCGGATCGGCCTGCTGAAGGAACACGAAAACGACGCTATCGAAATCACAGGAAACCAATATGCGGAATTGAACCGCGCACTGAGCAAGGTGATCGGCGTCCCACTGATGGGGGAACTCACCAGCATGAAGGAATATATCCAGCAGATGTAACAGGGCGGGCCGCAGCAGTCCGCCTGCAGAAAGGAACGATCTATATGGAAAGCGAATTCATGAAAAACATCCGGGAAAATCCCTTTTTCAACACTCTGCCCGCCGCCCTGCAGGAAAACATCATTCAGTCCGGAGCTTCTATCTCCAACGAGCAGGATCTCCGAAATCTGGCCGAGACGTATCTTAAGAAAAAGCCCGGACAGAAAAAGGACTGAACCGTTTCTGCGGACAGCCGCAGCGTATCGGCATATACGCGTACCCGCAGAAAACCTGAAAAGCCGCGCCCTGCTCCTGACTGGAACAGAGCGCGGCTTTGCGCTGAAAATAAGACCGTATAATACACGAATATCTAGAAAACGGCGGCCCCCGGCCTTACCGGCGGCTCTCCAGTGAAACGTACTCCCTGCGGGGAGAAATGCTCATATAGGATGGCCGGATGATCTTCCCGGAATTGATCTTTTCCTCCATCAAATGAGCCGACCAGCCCGCAATACGCGCCATAGCGAAAAGAGGAGTAAACAGCTCTGTGGGAAGCCCAAGCATATGGTATACGAAGCCGCTGTAAAAATCGATATTGGCGCTGACTCCCTTATAGATTTTGCGCTCTTCCGCGATCACCTTCACCGCCAGACGCTCCACATTGGAATACAGAGCGTATTCCTTCTGCATGTTCTTTTCGTCCGCCAGCTTATGCACAAAGCTCTTGAATATATTGGCCCTCGGATCGGAGATAGAATATACGGCGTGCCCCATGCCGTAGATCAGACCCTGACGGTCAAACGCTTCCTTGTGGAGGAGGGCTCGCAGATACCGCTCCACTTCCTCTTCATCTTCCCAATCCTTTACATTGACCTTCATATCCTCAAACATCTGCACGACTTTGATATTGGCCCCGCCGTGGCGCGGCCCCTTCAGGGAACCGAGAGCCGCTGCTATGATGGAATAGGTATCCGAAGCGGAGGACGCCACCACATGCGTGGTAAAGGTGGAATTGTTTCCGCCGCCGTGCTCCGCATGCAGCACCAGGGCCAGATCCAGGATCCTGGCTTCCAGCTCGGAATACTTGCTGTCTATGCGCAGCATATGCAGGATATTCTCCGCAGTGGAGAGCTCAGGCCTGGGAGAATGGATGAAAAAGCTGTTGTTGAGCCTGTCGGCATCGAACGCATAGGCCTGGTAACCATACACCGCCAGCTGCGGGAAAAGGGCTATCAGCTCGATGCACTGCCGCAGCATATTGGGCAGAGAGGTGTCGTTGGCCTTCTCGTCGTAAGCGTAAAGAGTGAGGACGCTTCTCGCCAGGGTATTCATCATGTCCGCTGTGGGCGCTTTCATGATGATATCCCGCACAAAGTTTGTGGGAAGGGTCCTGTATGTATTGAGGACAACACGAAAATCCGAAAGCTCCTCTTCCGTGGGGAGCTCGCCGAACAGCAAAAGGTACACGACCTCTTCGAAGCCGAACCGTTTGTCGCGGATAAACCCCGCCACAAGCTCTTCCACATCGTAGCCGCGGTAAAACAGCTTTCCTTCGCAGGGAACGGTTTTTCCATCCACCACTTTAGAGGACTGGATCTCGGAAATCTCCGTAAGGCCGGTGAGAACGCCTTTTCCGTTCAGGTCGCGCAGGCCGCGCTTCACGTCGTATTTTGCGAATAGACCCGGATCGATCTCGCTGTGTTCCTGGCACTGAGCCGCATACCGCATCATTTCCGGCGTAATTTCAAAAAAATCCCTGCCGTCTGTTTTTGCCATATCACATTCTCCTTTTCCCATAGAATCTGCGGCTCCGCCCGTATCCGCTCCACCGGCGATACGCCTTTCCGCATTCCTTTCCGTTATAAAATAACATATCTATTATAGCGTAAAAGCGCCTGGGTTTACAATGCGGAAATATGAACCGGTTGTGAATTTTCTATAGAAATAGGGAAAATTGTGGATCTTATGCTGAAAATCCTGCAGTTTCCCTTTTTACAGGCATATTTTCAAGTAAAAATCTATCACTTTTGTAAGTTTACCTTTGAAGAAACATATAAAAGACCTTCCGAAGGCGCAGGCCTCCGGAAGGTCTTTCAAGCCGGGCAATTACATTTCTATGCCCAATCTGGTATACAGCTCGTCCCGCAGGGCATAGTATTCCTCCAAGTCCTCAGGATCCCATGTAAACACATCGATCCCCCTGAGCGTTTTCAGTTCCCATTCCGAAGAACCATCTTCATACTCAAACACCGTCGTCTGCTTTTCCTCTGTAAACAGGAAGGCGTCCGCCGGGGTATGGGTTGCAAATGTATATTGGGATTCCTGAAATTCGGTGAGGCTTCTGGCCGGATGAAATTCCGCCTTATTCAAAAAAAGAAGGTATTCCTGCCCGCTGATCAGGGGCAGCTTCTTTTCGCCGGATGTGTTGATATACCGGTACTCTGCAGATACCAAATAGTCCCCCACTACCCAGATCTTTCTCCCTTTCAGATTTTCTTCCCCTTTATATACCTCTTTTATTTCCACCTGCGTATAGAGCGTTTCACCGTGGACCCGCCTTTCCCCCGTGCAGGCCGCTTTCACGACCGTCTGGGACTTTTCCAGCAGTTCCTCCGCCTTCAAAAGATACTGCGGGCGGGGAGCTGACAGGGGATCTATATCGTTTTCAAGCCCGCCTGTCTCATCTAATTCCATTTCTATCCTATAACTCTCTTTGAAATCGCTGGGGCTCGTCATATATTCCTCTATCACGCCCGGATCAAAATGCACAACCGAATTTTTCACCATGCCGGCCAGAACAAAACAGACAACGACCGCCGCAAGAGGAAGCGCATACAGCCACCGTCTCATGGAAGTTCCTCCTCTGCCACCACACCGTCCGATATACGGAAAGTCCTGCCGCACAGAAGCTTCAGCTCCTCCTTATCGTGGCTGGCAAGAAGGATCGTAGCGCCTCTGCTGTGTTCCTCCCGGATGATCGTGTTAAACTGCTCTATGCCGCTGTCATCCAATCCGTTCGTTGGTTCGTCCAGCAAAAGGAGCTCTGGTTCTTCCATAACAGCTTGTGCAAGGCCCAGCCTCTGTTTCATCCCCAGGGAATATTTCTTATATACACGCCTGTCCTCCGGATCCAAGCCTACCCGGCGGATGGTCTTACGTATCTCCTCATCCCCAATTTTTTTGCGCACAGAGGCCAAAAGCTGCAGGTTCTTCATTCCCGTAAAATCCGGCCAAAATCCCACGTTTTCTATAATGAGGCCCATATTTTCCGGGAAAGCATATTTTTCATTCAGCTGCTTCCCGAAAACGGAAACAGAGCCCTCAGTGGGAACGATCAGCCCCGCCACTGCCCGAAGAAGCATGGTTTTTCCGGAACCGTTATGGCCGTAAAAGCCGTAAATCCCGCCCTTTTCCAGTTCCAGACAAACGTCGGAAAGCACCGTCCTCCCCTTCAAAATCTTTGTATAATGCAGTAATTGGATCCCATCCATTTTTATCTACCTTCCTTTCCTACTGAAAGAAGATCGCACCTTCTGAGTTTTCGTGCAGCCAAAAATCCTATCAGGCCGCATTCCACGACACAGACCAGCAGGCTCTTCCAAAGCTCAAAGCCGGGGATCGTCTGTATTTCCCCTGCAAGAGGAAAGATGACCGAAGCAAGCTCTGTATCCCCTCGCAGAAGCCCCATTCCATTTAAGGTGGGCAGCAGGAGGAACACCGCCGTATTTACGCCTTCCGCCGAAGCCAGAGCCGTTCCCGCCAGAAACGACAGGATATGAAGGGCAAACACCAGAAGGAAGCCATATAGCTCCCCCCACCAGAGAGAAAAAACATTGGCAAGCAGAAGCAGGGGCAACAGCGTGAACATGGAATTCAGCCATACTGAAGCCGCCGCATACAATGGGAACCGCCATTCGCCCTGCTGAAACGAGGCGTATATGTAGGATACGGCCAGGAGAAACAGCACCGCGCCTCCGGCCTCCAGAAATAAGGAAGCAGCCCGCTTCCCCAGCCAGCGGGACCGGCTGCCCGACCTTGTAAACACATATACAAAGCTGGTCTTAAAATCCTGGGCAAAATACGAAGAAAACACATATATATAGAAGAGCAGAGGCAGTATGCAGAAAATCAGGTTATCCAGAAAATACCGCTCCGAAAGGCCGGCGCAGTTTCCATAGAGCGTGAGAAAAAGCCCCTCTTTTCCTCCGGAAAAAAGCCTCCCCGGGCCATAGAGCCAGAGGAAAAACAGGAACAGAAGATTGGAAAGCGCCGCCCGCAGAAGCCATCTGCGCATATTCGCCCCCACCTTTCACACCTTCTCTTTCTGCAGGGAATCCCTGCCGGGCAGGAACCCGAAAACCAGGAACAGAAGCCCTGCCGCCACGGCTGCATACAGCCCCAGCAACGGCAGAAGCTCCCCTACAGCATAATAGTCCAAAAAACCACGAAAAAAGAACAGCAAATCCGGCCTCAGATGATAGAGAAAGAACTCAGCCGCCACAACCACAAACACCAGGGCGATCCCCCCGAACGCGCTGCGGAGCCACTCGCAGAGGATGGCAGCCAGGAGGGAAAGGAGAAGAAGGGAAGCCATCTGTCCTACAGCGCTCAAAGCTATGCTGCCTATATGAGCGCCGTAATCGCTCCATCTTCCCAGAAGAACGCTGAAGAGAAGAAAAGCAAGCTGCATCAGGGCTTCATAGAGCAGGCAGTCCCACACAAGGGCGGCCCCTCTGGCTCTCCACAGGGCATGGAAGCGGCAAAACCGGCAGCGGTAATAGCCTTCCAGAAAAACCTTCTGCTGGAAAAACAGGAAAAGGAGAAAAAGCGGGATATAGAAAGACATCAGCGTTATAGGGCTCCAATTTGAAACGAACATATACTGAAAGGGATCTTCAGCACTCTCTATTCCCGCCGCTGTCATGTTCGCGCAAGCGCAAACGTATACTGTCACAGCCGCGGCTATCAGGCGCGAAAGGCCGTCCTGCGCCCGGGTCTGCAGGTATCCTTTGATCATTCCACCTCATCCTTTGCAACCCGTATTTTCAGCTCCACAGCCGTCGCACATACAATCAGAAAAACAAAGAAGCATCCGAGCCACCACGCAAAATCCCATCCAGGAGCAGGCACAAAAAAAGAACATATCGTTTGCCGAAGCCCCAAACCGGAAGGATTCAGCAGAAGGGGGACCATTACCGCCCAGACAACAGCCGCCTGGGTCAATGTGAGAAACCTGCTTTTATGGAAATACAGGGAGCAGGCATAGGACAAAAGGGCCGCTGCTCCGCCTGTAAGGCCGGGAAGCAGGCAGTATATGAAATTGAACAGGTACGGAAACCGGACCTGCAGCCACTGCATGGCCTCCCCTACCCCCAGGATGTGATTGTCCTCATAACCCGGCCGCCCGATGGTATAGGGAATTTCCATAGGAAAAGCAACGCAGAGGACAAGCTGCTCCAGAAGCATGGGGGCAAAGATCACCAAAAAGCCTCCCGCAAAGGCCGTAAAGGCTCCGCTGCGGTAATACCTCCCGCGGCCCACCCGGGGAAGGAGGCTTTTCAGCGCGCCGGAAGACATAGTGTCAAAATGATAGGAACCAAAAGCCATTGCAGCTAAAAAAGGCAAAAAAATCTGGATAAAAATATCTATAGCTGTCGTAGCTGTCCGCATGGAGCCTGTATTGAGAGGAGTCCCCAGGCCCGTGCCGTCCACGCCGAAATAGTACCAGGCGGGATAGAGGTTTATATCCAGATTCCCCTGGAAGGAAATGAGGGACAGGGCCAGGGAACCCAAAACAAGCAGGATCCCAAAGGTGAAGGCGATAAAAAAATCCCTGCTCCCCAGCATATATTTCAGATTTTGCTTGATCATGCGGAATCCTCCCATAGAAATACTATTTCTACTGTAATTATAGTTGATTTATTCAACATGTCAATAAAATATATAAAAATGCTGCAGAATAGTATTCTGCAGCATTTTTATATACTTCTTCTGCTTCTATCACACTTTCGCATTCACCGGCATATACCCCGCCACCTTCTGAACGGGCTTCCACACTGCCAGAGCGATGCCATAATCCACCATACTGTGGACAACCGTTCCAAATCCCACCAGCACCATAACAGAGAGGAAATACCCCTGCTCATAGTAAAGCTGACTCATATTGCTGCCCGCGGTATAGAAGAAGGTGACCACAATGACCTCCATGACCGCGTGGACCACGGCCATCGCAAGGCCGAACACAGTGCAGGAAAGCGGACGCCGCAGGGTCTCCCCCTTTTTCTGCAGATACAGGGCCCCAAGGGTCACAAAGACGATCTGGCTCAGAGCCCGCAGGACCACCACAATGGGGAAGCCTCCCAGGAAAAAGCCCGCCGTCGTCACCAGGGAGACGCACACTGCCACCGGCACGGAAATGAACATGGCCATGAACAGGGCCACGTGGCTTCCCAGCGTAAAGGAAGCGGGCTCCAAAACGATCTTCAAGGGAGAAAACATAGGGATTACGATACCTACAGCGCAGAGAAGCGCCGAAACTGTCAGCGTCACCATACTGGAACGATTTTTCATGCAATACCCTCCTGCTATGCGCCTTCGTGGGGATTTCCAAAAAGGCTTTCCTATTTTCCACATCCAGCATACCCTACTGGATATATGTCTTGACACCTGCATATTCTACTATTCCCATCCATGGCTGTCAAGGCTTTCGTCCCTTCCAATCGAAAGACCGGCGATGTGACGGCGTTGTCCGAAGAATTCCCGCCGTTTTTATAGAAATCTCCCGGGCAGGGAAGTACAAACAAGTGTCCGGCGGCTTTCGGCTCCGGCCAGCGCAGCTTTTCCCGTTTCAGGATGCGCAAAGCCGCAAACGAAATACAGGGCCGGCCTCGTTCCGGCCAGCCCTGTACAGCTATCGCCCATATCCTTTCCCGCCGCCGGCAATACCAGACTTTCCCGCAAAGGCCGAGCGGAGGCTTCACCGCTTCCCGCATTCCTGCGCTCCTGCGGCTGTGTCTCCAGCCGTTTCAGACATCCCGGCGGTCTATCACTCCAAAAGGATCCCTTTTTCCGAAAGCGCTTTCCGCACACGTGCGAACACCTCCGGAGAAGGGCAGGAAAGCGTATGCAGGTGGATGCCTCCCGTAAGGGCGGAAAGGGGATTCGCCCTGTTTTCCCGCAGTTTTTTCATAAACATGTCCGCATCGTACCGGGAAAAAATCTGCAGGCTTCCGGAAATCTGCCCGTAAAGCGGATGCTCGACGATCACATCCAGAAGGCCGCCGCCGTTGTCCACCACCGCATAGAGCTCATCCGCCAGATTTTCCTCCGTATGGCGGCAGGCGACGGTATAGACCCTGCGGCCCGAGGGGGCCTTTTCCAGCATATAGCCTCTGGGCGTGGCGGTGACCGTGTAATCCGCCGCCCGGAGAATGGCTATATCTCCCACGATGATCTGGCGGCTCACAGAAAACCTGGCCGCGATGGCTCCCGCGCTTATAGGCTCCTCCCGCTCCTCCAGAAGCTCCAGGATCCGCTTGCGCCGTTCCGCCGTATCCAGCTTCCCCTCTGCCCGCTCATCCGCTCCATGTGCGCCGTGCATCGATTCCACAACCTTTCCCGACTTCTTGCCCTACCCCCGGAAAACCTTCCCTTTTCCGCTCCAGGCATATCTCACCTCTGTTTGGGTCTTTCCGGCTTTTCAGATGTCTCACAGATTTTTTCTGAAACCCGGTTCTGCCGCTGCATAAAAAACCACAGCAAAACGCATTCTGCCGCGCAGCCCGCCAAAAATGCATATTCCGTCCATAAAAGAGTCTCTCCCCACATTCGCTGCAGGATAGAGATCAGTTCTCCTCCTGCGGCCACCAGAGAAAACACAAAGGTGAGAACCGTCATTTTCCTGGCCCTGTGGAAGGAATGGTCGCATTCCTCTCTGGTCATAATCCGTTTAGAAAAGAGGATCGAAACCACACTCTGCAGAACAAACAACACAAACAGAATGGAAAAGCCATAGGGCAGCATCACATACACCAGACGGCTTCCGGGCGGATTGAGAAACCCGATGCCCAAAAGCCAAATCACGGAAAGAATACCGTATACCGCATACATCCTCTTGAGCGGTTTTCTCTCCTCATTTTCTATACGAACCGTATAATACTTACCTATATAAACAAATCGTTTCTTCCCGGCCTTTCCCTCCTCGCCCGGAGGAATCATATACCGCCAATCTTCTCCATACCGGTTCACATGCACCCATCCCTTTCCCAGCCGTCACGTTTTTTACGCAGACGGCCTGTAAGTATTGTAGAAGAAATACCTTCGTTTGTAAAGAGAAAAGCGGCGGAAAGGCATCGGGGCCACATGCCGGCCACGGAAAAAAGGGATTCTTTCCGCAGGCCTCCTGCAAAAAGAATCCCTTTTGTTACCGGTTATTCATGAAGTACGCCGTCTCTCCATGAGAAGCAGGACTTTCTCCTCCGCATTCTGTCAGCGGGTTTTGGTTTCCTTCCTCCTGCAAAGAACAACAGCTGCCGCACAACCGCCTGCCAGCAGGATTGCAGCTATCATCCAAGCCGGATTGATGGGAGCCTCACCGGTAGGAAGCGCCAAAGGCGTAGACTCATCGGGGATTTCTTCGCTGCCGGAGAAGGGGGCTTCAGAAGCAGGGCCTTCTGCTCCGGAAGAAGGATCTTCGCCGGGAGCTCCGGAAGGCGTGGATTCGTCCGGAATCTCTTCTGTTTCCTCTTGCCAGCCTGCATAGAGAACTGTCCAGTTTGCAGTTAAAGCTGTTGCAAAATCATACTTCTGAGTGCACTGTGCATCTGTATACCAACCTGTAAACTCATATCCATCCCTCACAGGGATCAAATCCGGCTCAGAAGCTGAACCGCTATAGGAAACCGCCGTCTGCGCCTCAGGCATATTAGTTACTGTGGCATCGCCGGCATTAGCGTCAAAGGTCACACCCACCAAAGGAGCATACACACTGGCAACCTCCTGGCAATAGCCGCTGTGAGGATGCTCTGTTTCATAAGCGCCTGCATACTTCGCACAATCCACGCAGGAATACTGCATAACGCCATAATGGGTCTCGCCGGCCTGCTCCGTCACCGTACCGTTCGCCCAGTCATACTTATGATGGGAAAGCTGGGCCGTCGTCAAGCTGCCGATCACCGCAGTATCCTTATTGATAATATCCGCCTTATCGAACTCTGCAAACAGATCGCCGTCATTGCTGCTGCTTATCGTCTCCAGATTTCCGCGGGCATACAGGACGCCATGCTCGTTATAAAGCGTCGGATTCAGGAAAAGGGTATGGGAATCCTGGGCATCCAGCTCCACTCCTGTGAGAACGTCCTCCGTATCGCTCTTTACAATCCCTTTCAGTTCATTCAGGTCATAGGCTACGAAGGAAGCGCATCCGTTATCCACCACCTGGCCTTTCCGTCCAACGCCGCCCAGCCAGACGGATTCGCAATCCGTCAGCGTTAAGGTATGCCCCTGCAGCCATACGTCCCCTGCGCTGTAGCTCAGAAGCCGTTCGCCGTTGCAGTCCAGGGAGATCTTTCCGCCTGTGAAGGAAGAATCCCTGCTCTGGAGGTATATGCCCGCATAACCGTTATGATGGATATCCAGCACTGTGTCCGTCATCTCAAAGCCGATGCAGGAAAGGGCGTGGCCGCCCCGGTTGCCGTTCATAGTGATCGTGGAATCCTCCACGATCCAGTAGCCGCTGTTGCAGGCGTTGCCCAAATTGTCGCTTACATTGACAGCGGAATCGCTCACGTGGATGTTTACATTATTAATAGCAAAGCCGCCGGCTTTGTTGTCATGGAAATCCACGGCGGAGCCGTTTTCTATAAATATGGCGTCGTACCCCGTTTTATTGTCGCCGGAATAAAACGCGTTTATATTGCCGCCGGTAGTTCTCATGTCCACAGCCGTCATAGTGGAATGATCCAGCTTCAGCACGCTTCCTCCATACATGGCATAGCTCCAGCCGTTCGTATTCCCCACGGCGCTGATGGAGCTATCCTTAAAGGTCACGCTGCCGGATTTGCCGTATAGGCCCAGGAACTGGCCCTCCCAGCCGTTTCCTTCCAGGGTGCAGCCGTTCAGCCGGATATCGCCGGAGAAAAAGTAGATAGCCGCGTCATATCCGGCATTGGTGCTTTTCTTACCGTTTTCCGCCACAAAAACGCAGTTATTGAAGGTGACGTTCTCTCCTATCCAGAGCTTTGTGACCACTTCGCCGTTATTGTAAGAGATTCCGTCCTGATTCCCGCTGATCTTCACAGTCCCGCCGGAAAGGTCGAAGGTGCAGCCCTCGAATACGATAGGCTCCTCATCCGTACCGGCTATCATAACCGCTTTCCCTTCGTCGATCGTGTAAGAAGCGTCCGCTGCGCCCTCCCGGATGATGTTTACGCCTTCCTGCAGCTCAGCCGGCGTTTTTCCTTCTCCTGCGCCGATACCCCTCCGAAAACGGAAAGGGCTAAAACAGCCGACAGGGAAAATGAAACTACCTTTTTCAACAGTCCTTTCATGTTCACAACCGTCCTTTCATATGTTCACCTCCTGCTGTTGAGCCGGAGGCATCCCCACCCGGCAGAGGCTGAGAGCATCCCCTCCTCATACCGAAAAAGAATACCTTTTCGTTCCGGCTGAATTCAACTTCACACTCAAAAAAAGCGTCTCATTTCATACAGAAATAAGACGCCTATACAGCAACATATAGATGAATGATTAGGTATAGTTTAAGTATAAGCCCCCTCAGTCACAAATCAGTCACAAAATAAATAAAAAATCTCAGGCACAGAAAAATTTTCCAATATCAGGCAGACAGCCCCCTCCGCGCCATTTTAGACGCGGAGGGGGCTGTCTGTATCGGCACACTCCAAGTATCCTGCCTGAAGCGTCTCCTGAAGCTTGGGCGCAGAATGCCCCTTACCGCAGGGCCGACTGGTCAAATTTTTCCAAATACTCCCGAGCGGCGGCGGAAATTTCGCTGAGAGCCTTCTCTCCGAAGGGGGAGGAAAGCCCGGCGGTCTCCACAAGCTCGCGGTAAGTCTGGGTACCTGCCTTCTTTACAAGCCGCATATACCTCTCCCAGGCATCCTTCCTGTCCTTCTGGATCAGGGCCCAGAACTGCAGAGCGACGGACTGTGCCAGGCAATAATCGATATAATAGAACGGATCCTCGTAGATATGGTGCTGCCGCTGCCAGCCCCGGCCGTCCCCATAGAAAGGTAGTCCCTCCAGCTTGAGCCAGGGGCGGTATTCCGCTTCCAGCTTCCGCCAGATTTCATGGCGTTCCTCCGGTTTCAATTCCGGCCGCTCATACATAATGTGCTGAAAATGATCCACCATGCTCCCATAGGGGATAAAGGTAACAGCGTCCGCCAGGTGGCCATAATGGAATTTTTCCGTATCCTTGCCGAAGAAGCCTTCCGCCCAGGCCCACGCGAAAAATTCCATGGACATGGAGTGAATTTCGCAGGCTTCCAGCGTGGGGGACTGGTTTTCCAGAGGCACGATATCCCTGGCCATATAAGCAGCGAAAGCGTGCCCCGCCTCATGGGTGATGACTTCCACATCGCCGGAAGTGCCGTTGAAATTTGCGAAAATAAAGGGAGCTTTATATTCGGGGAGCGAGATGCAGTAGCCGCCGCCGGCTTTCCCTTTGCGGCTGAGCACATCCAGAAGCTCGTTCTCATACAGGAAATCGATGAATTCCGCCGTTTCAGGGGACATCTCGCGATACATCTCCCGGCCATGGGCCAAAATCTGTTCCGGCGTTCCGAAGGGCTTGGCGTTTCCGCTTCTGTATTTCAGGGCGTTGTCCCAGAAAGACAGGGGATATGCGCTCCCGTTGCGCCGGGCGTGCTCCCTTTCCAGAGAATCCGCCACAGGGACAAGGTACTTCCGCACCGCGTCGCGGAACGCCTTCACATCCTCCGCCGTGTAGCAGTTGCGCATCATCCGGTAATAGCCCAGCTCCACAAAGCTTTTATACCCCATCTTTTTGGCCATTCTATCGCGGACCTTCACAAGCTTGTCATAGATCGTATCCAGTTCTTCCCCATGCTCCATATAAAAAGCGCCTTCCGCCTTCCAGGCGGCCTCCCGCACCGCGTCGTCGGGGGACTGCTTGAAGGGCGTCATCTGAGGCAGAGTGCGCTTTTCCCCTTCAAATTCGATCTGGGCGGAGGCGATCAGCTTGGCATACGCGGAGGTGAGGCTGTTTTCCTCCTGTATCTCGGGAATGATCTCCGGGGAAAAAGCTTTCAGGCTGATTTCCGCATTCCGGAAAAGAAGGGAGCCGAACTCCTCTTCGAACTGCCCGCGAAAGGGCGTCTTCAGAAGTTCCTCCGTAAATTTCTGAGAAAACTCCTGCAGCATGGGGTTAGCTGAATCCCAATATTCATTTTCCGCATCGTAAAACGCATCAGCCGTATCGATGGAATGGCGGACATATACCAGCGCGTACTGCGTCTCGATCTCCGTCTCCAGCTTCTGCTGTTCCATAAAAGCCGCCCGGGCTTCTTCATAGGAAGAGGCCCCCGCGAATTTTCTGCAGATCGCCTCCGACCGTTCCCTGGCCTCATTTACCTCTACGCGCTTATAGGGCATCTCGCTGAATTTCATATGCATACCTCCTGTTGATTCTTCTGCCGTCGCTTTTCCGCGCCTTCCTGGAATTCCGAAAAATTTCGGGATCCCGGCACACATTATGCATTCACCGCATATACATATTTACGTTTCTTCCTCACCATACCACATTCCCCGGGCCCCGTCAACTGCAGAAGCTCCGCCCGCCTGCCGTAAAAAAAGCGTCCGCTCCGTTGACTTTCCCCGCCGTTGCCACTATAATGTGAGTCGGCAGAAGGCCGCAGAGACGGCTTCGCTTTTGAAGCCGGAAGAAAGAAGGCGAAAAGACGTATGCGCCCGCTTAGCGCGGGAAAGGGAGCGCGGGTTTCCTTTTCCGCCGTCACTACAGTATTCCAGATTTTCTCAATTCCTATGTATAACGTATAACGGAGGCGGAAGCTATGACTAATCTCGGCTATTACAATGGAAAATACGGGCCTCTTGAGGAAATGAGCGTCCCTATGAACGACAGGGTCTGCTATTTTGGAGACGGCGAATATGACGCTACCTACACAGCCAACCACAATATCTTCGCTCTCGACGAGCATATTGACCGCCTTTTCCGCAGCATGGCCATGATCCGGATCGAGCCCGACAAGACCAAGGAAGAGGTGAAATGCCTTCTGAAGGAAATGGTCCGCAAGGTAGACAGCCCCGACCAGTTTGTATATATCCAGGTGACCAGAGGGACGGCTCCCAGGACCCACGCCTTCCCGAAGGGGGTAAAGCCCAACTGGTGGATCACTCTGACGCCCGGGCGGCTTTACGATGTGAGCCGTCCCATCTCCTGCATCACCAGGGAAGACACTCGGTATTTTCACTGCAATATCAAGACCCTGAACCTGCTTCCCAGCGTTCTGGCGGCTCAGGAGGCCGAGGAACACGGCTGCAAGGAAGCCATCCTCTACCGGTTCGGGCGGGTGACGGAATGCGCCCACAGCAATGTGAGCATCCTCAAAGACGGCGTTTTTCAGACTGCTCCCGCAGACAATCTGATCCTGCCGGGCATCACGCGCAAGCATCTGATCGAGCTCTGCGGCGAACTTGGGATCCCTGTCAATGAGAGCCCCTTCAGCGTAGAAGAAATGATGAAAGCGGACGAGATCATCGTCTCCAGTTCCACCATCCACGGCGCACGGGTGGAAAAAATAGACGGCGTCCCCGTAGGCGGCAGGGCGCCGACGCTTATAAAGGCTCTGCAGGACGCCTACCGGGAAAAATTCCGCAGGGAAACGTCTATTTGAAGCGTCCGGTCCGTACGGCAGAGAATACGGCAGCAGCCCTTATATGCCGGCGCGCCGCATGCTGTATGCAGCGCATAGGCAATATCGCTTCCCGGCAGCAGGCAAATACGCAAAAGCAAAGAAAGAGCTTCCGCTCTGCATGTCTGCAGAGCGGAAGCTCTTTCTATCAGGAAAAAAAGCAGCAAAAAACGCTCTGCTTTTCTCCTTTTATTGATGTTTGTCAGAGAGAGCTTCGTGCTTCCTTTCCGCTGTTCTGGCGCCCTCTTCGATACCCTCGGTGCTTTCCGGCAGGAAAAGGATCTTCACGGTCATAAACAGAAGCTTCCAATCCAAAAGGATGGAATAGTTTCCGATATACATCAAATCCATGCGGAGCTTATCGTAAGGGGTAGTGTTATAGCGCCCCTTTACCTGGGCGTAGCCTGTGAGCCCCGCCTTCACCTTCAGGCGGAACCGGAATTCCGGCATGGTCTTTTCGTATTCCTCGGCGATCTCAGGCCGTTCCGGGCGGGGCCCCACCAGGCTCATATCCCCGAAAAGGACATTGAAGATCTGCGGAAGTTCGTCAAAACGGATCTTGCGGATGAGCTTCCCCACAGGTGTGATCCGGTCGTCGTTCTGGCTGGCAAGCCGGGCCTGGCCGTCCTTTTCTGCGTTCACCACCATGCTGCGGAATTTATACACATAGAACTCCCTGCCGTCCTTTGTGAGACGCTTCTGTTTATAGAGCACGGGCCCCTTATCATAAAGCTTGATAGCCAAGGCCGTGATCAGCATAAAAGGAGAAGCCGCAATGGCCGCCACAAGGGAAACTGCCAGATCCAAAGCCCGCTTCGCCGCCCGCTGGGTCAGCGTCAGGCCCAGATTCCTGCATACAAAAATAGGAGTGTCGAACAGATCCACTATATCCGCCCCACGGAGAAGGATATCCGATATTTTGGGCGTTATGTAGACCCGCACAGAGTGTTCATAACAGAATTTCAAAAGCGTGTTCCGGTCTTTTGCCGGAATATCGCAGAGGATCACGGAGGAATGCTTGAGGATCGTGGCCTCTACCTCCTGCACGCCGCGGCCAATGGAGATCGCCCGCTTCACCTGATACCGGTCCCGGCGGGAAGAAAGCTTCCCCATGAGGCTGTATGCAAGATCGCTGCCGTATACCAGAAGCACCTCCCTGGGAGGATACAGCTTCGTATACAAAGAGCTGGAAAGAAAAGACCATATGCAAATCAATACGGCGTCCCCCACCGTCATCAGCACCATAGGCAGAGGCGGAAGCAGCTTTCGGGCGATCAGGCTGATTTGGAAATAGGTCACCACATTGGTAAAAAGGATTTCCAGCATATTGGAATAGATGATCTCCGAGCGTTTCAAATGCCCTACCCGAAAACCTCCGTAGATCCGGCTGAAAACCAGAAACAGAAGCGCATATATCAAAATCAGAAGCCAGTTCCCTCTTCTGAAAAAGGGATCCTCGATCCGCCCCTTATAGGCCGTATACCATGTATAGGTAAAAACAGCTCCCACTCCCAGAAGCAAAACAGCCGACATTCCAAGAGAAACTAAACCTTTATATTTATCGCGCGTATTTTCCATTATCCTTTAAGCCTCCAAAAACGCCGCCGGCCCCAAGCCCCTGCGGCATCCCCATTTTTCAGACTATTCCGCAGCTGCTGCCGCTGAAAAACAACCCCGCTCAAAATGGCATTATGTTTTATTATATAGAATTCCTCGTCTTTCGTCAACTGATGCATATATTCAGGACGGCGTCTGCGCTTTCTCCTCCCCTTTCTACCGTTGACAGAAGGGAGGAATCCGCTATACTGATAGTAAAAAGAGTTTCACATCGGCCACAGCAACCGGAAATACGGCGGACAGAATTCTGCCGAACCGTGGCCGTTGCGTCAGAAGCTGCAGAAAGAGGTGCCGGAAAGATGATTTCAGAAGCAGGCCAGGCGCAGACCTTACAGCAGACCGTCTACTACAATGGAGCAATCTATCCTCTCACAGCCCCCGGCGAGCTTCCAAAGGAAGCCATGCTGACAGAGGGAAACCGTATCGCCGCTCTGGGCAGCCGGGAGGAGATTTTCTCCCTGGCCCGGAAGGACGCGGAAGCCGTGGATCTCAAAGGACGGTGTGTGCTTCCCGGCTTCAATGACAGCCACTGCCATCTTCTGCACACCGCCATAACGGAAGAAAAACTGGATGTAAGCTCTGCTTCTTCCCCGGAGGAAATGATTCATATGGGGCGGGAATATATAGAAAGGGAGCAAATTCCCGAAGGCAAGTGGGTGCACATCATCGGTTTTGACCAGAACCGTTTCCCGGAGCCCGTTCTTCCCGACGGAACCCTGGCAGATGCTGTTTCACAGCGCCACCCGGTTCTTTTGGAGCGCATCTGCGGCCATGTGGGAGCGGCCAACCCGCTGGCCCTGGAGCTAGCCGGCATCACCCCGGAAAGTCATATCCCCGGCGGCTGCGCCGACGTTGGAGCAGATGGAAAGCTTACCGGAATCCTGCGGGAAAATGCGTTGGGAGCGGTGAGCGCCTGCATACCCCGGCACACTGCCGAAGAAATACAGATTCTGCTCAAAAATGCTTCCCGAAAAGCTGCCTCCCTGGGCATCACTTCCCTGCAGTCCGATGACTTGGGATTTGTTTCTCTGAAAACGCTTTTCGCCGTCTGTGATGAACTGGAACGGAATGGAAAGCTCTCTGTCCGCATCTGGGAAGAGGCCCAGGCTCCCCACAGAAAAGAACTGGAAGAGCTTCTCTCTCTTGGATACCGCACCGGAGAGGGCGGGCTTTTCAAGCTGGGGAACCTGAAGCTCTATACCGACGGCTCTCTGGGAGCCAGGACGGCCTTTATGCGGGAAACCTATGAAGGTTCGAGGGACCGGGGGATCGCCGTTTACAGGCAGGAAGAGCTGGACGCTTTGGTCCTGACCGCCCACCGAAGCGGCCTGCAGGTCGCCTTTCACGCCATCGGAGACGGAGCTCTGGAGCAGTGCCTTACCGCCGTGGAAAAAGCGCAGGCCCAGTTTCCCCGGGAGCTGCGGCATCGGATCGTCCACTGCCAGTTTGCGGGGGACGAGCTTCTTTCCCGCATGAAAAAGGCCGGGCTCTGCGCGGATATCCAACCGCCCTTCGTGCCCTCTGACGCGCCTCTGGTCCGGCCCCTTCTGGGGAAAAAACGGGAAAAAGCGAGCTACCGCTGGAAGACCATGCTCCATATGGGTATCCCTTTGGGGGGAGGCTCCGACAGCCCGGTGGAATCTATGGCGCCCCTGTGGGGGATCCGCTGTGCCGTTACACGAAAAACAGCGGAAGGCCTTCCGCCGGAGGGCTGGCATCCGGAGGAAAACCTCAGCGTGTACGAGGCCGTTTCCCTCTATACAAAGGGCGGCGCTTATCTCTCCTTTGAAGAAGCTGAGAAGGGAACCTTAGAGCCCGGCAAACTGGCGGATTTCGTCGTCCTAGGCCGGGATATCTTCCATACGGAGCCGGAACGGATACACGAAATCCCCGTCTGCATGACGGTGATGGACGGCGTCGTCCGCTTTCAGGCGGATTGATCCCCGGCGAGCCGCATGAGACGGGGAAAGGGATTTTTCTCCGCCTCCTGTTTTGCGAGCTCTTGAGAAATGGGCGAAGCGCCGCAGATATATACTGAAACAGCTGAAACAGAAATTGACCCGGCAGACCTGCAGCTATTGTTTTGCGGGCAGTTTTAAGCCTGCTGATACCTGAATGTCTTACCTTTGAAGCTTGGAACTTAATTATACGAGGAGGAATGCATATGAAATTTTTGAACGGCATGTGGATGGTGAAGGAGAGCGCAGAGATCCTCCGGGCGAGAGAAGCCTATGAGATTATCCAAAAGGGGGACCGGGTAGAGATCACCGCTCCCACCTCAACAATAGAAAGCAGAGGCGTCACGTTAAATCTTCCCGTGATCTGCATCGAGCTTTCTTCCCCCAGAAACGATGTGATCCGGGTGCGGATCACCCACCATGCAGGGACAAAAAAGCGCGGCCCCCATTTCAGCCTGCAGGAGCAGAACGCCCATGTGACCATTTCTGAACAGGAGGACCGGGTAATCTACACCTCGGGAAACACCTCCGCCCATATTCTGAAAGAATCGCCTCTTGTGATCGAATACTATCATAAGGGCCGTTTCCTCACCCGGACGGGGGACTCCCTCACAGGCATCGCCTATGTGCGGGCGGATGGAAAACCCTATATCCGGGAAATGCTGAACCTGAGCGTAGGAGAAAAAGTCTATGGTCTGGGGGAACGATTCGGCGCCTTCACGAAAAACGGCCAGACAGTGGATATGTGGAACGAGGACGGTGGCACCTGCACGGAGATCGCCTATAAAAACGTCCCCTTTTATCTGACGAACCGGGGATACGGCGTATTTGTAAATCATACCGGGAAAGTCTCCTTTGAAATCGGCTCTGAGGTAACTTCAAAGGCCCAGTTTACCGTTCCCGGCGAGGAAATGGAATACATGCTTCTGGGCGGCGATACCCTGCGGGACGTGCTGGTTTCCTACACCGACCTCACCGGTAAGCCCGCTCTTCCCCCTGCCTGGAGCTTCGGCCTGTGGCTCACCACCTCTTTCACCACCAGCTATGACGAAGAGACCGTGAACCATTTTGTGGATGGCATGAAAGAGAGGAACATCCCCCTGCACGTATTCCATTACGACTGCTTCTGGATGCGGGAATTCCGCTGGTGCGATTTCACCTTTGACCGGCGCATGTTCCCCGAGCCCGCCGCCATGCTCCGCCGCATGAAGGAAAAGGGCCTCAAGATCTGCGTGTGGATCAACCCCTATATCGGCCAGCTTTCTTCCTTATTTCCTGAAGCCGCGGAAAAGGGATATCTGCTGATGAAATCCAACGGGGATATCTACCAGACCGATCTCTGGCAGGCCGGGATGGGGATCGTGGATTTCACCAACCCCGCCGCTGTCTCCTGGTATCGAGAAAAACTTCAGGCCCTCATCGATATGGGCGTTGACTGCTTCAAAACCGACTTCGGCGAACGCATTCCCACGGACGTAACATATTTCGACGGTTCCGACCCGGAACGGATGCACAACTACTACACCTATCTCTATAACAAGACCGTTTTTGAGCTTTTGGAGGAAAATTACGGAAAAGGGAACGCCGTCCTCTTCGCCCGCTCCGGCACAGCCGGCTGCCAGCAGTTCCC
>URRG01000004.1 GCA_900550095.1 uncultured Oscillospiraceae bacterium | reverse complement strand
GTGCTGTGTGCGCTTTTCAGAGGTTAAGAATAAAAAGAGAATTACTTACTTTCCGGTTGACAGATTAGCGGTACATCCAGACGGTCATCTCGTTTACGCCGCGGTTTGCCCATGCATAGTAAGGAATCAGTTTCAGAGCCTTTTCTTCATAGACAGGCTCCGAATCCTCACGGTAGAGAGCAGCGCACTCATCCTGCTTCAGGGCTTCGCCGGTGACGGTAATTACATTCATTCCGCCGAAGAAATCGGGATCGAAGGAGACCTGGAAGTCTCTCTTTTTGCCCAGATGCAGCAGATGCAGATTTTTGCCGTTATCGGCTTCTTCCAGGCAGTAGACGATGGGACCGCAGGTAACAGCTACCTTGTTGATATCCTCGCGGACCTTCGGATTGGCGACCATAACGCGCACATCCATGGGCAGCTCGAGACTGATCACATCGCCGTCCTTCCAGGTGCGGTTCAGCAGGGCATAGCCGTCCTTCACTTCACAGCCGACAGTCTCCCCGTTGACCTTCAGGACATATTTACCGGAGCACCAGCCGGGGATACGCACGGCATACGTGAAGGACGCTTCGCCTTCCATAGCCATTTTCACGGCTACGTTGCCTTCCCAGGGATACTTGGTATTCACGGAGAAGGAAACAGCCTTGCCGTTTACCGTATGGGTGAAATCGCCGCCCACAAAGAGATGCATGTAAACGGAATCGTCATTGAGAGTATAGGCATAGCTGCCGATAGAGGTGAGCAGACGGGCCAGATTGGGCGGGCAGCAGGCGCAGCCAAACCACTTCTGGCGGATGGGCTTTACATGGAAGCGCAGGCTGTTTTTCTCGCAGGCCTCGGGATCTACCTCCAGGGGATTCACATAGAAGAAGCGTTTGCCGTCCTGCGACATGCCGCTGATAACGCCGTTGTAGAGGGCGCGCTCCATCGCGTCGCCGTAGCTGCCGTCTGCGCGGATCTCCAGCATGCGGCGGGCAAAGAACATGAGGCCGATAGCGGCGCAGGTCTCCGTGTAGGCCGTATCGTTGGGGAGATCATAGTCATAGGTGAAGGATTCGCCCACATCACAGGAACCGATACCGCCTGTGATATACATCTGGCGCTCGGCAATGTCTTCCCAGAGGCGGTCACAGGCCTTCAGCAGAGTCTCGTCGCCGGTTTCGCGGGCCACGGAAGCCATTCCGGAGTAGAGATATACGGCGCGCACCGCATGGCCTTCTGCAAATTCCTGCTCTCTTACGGGCACATCTGCCTGATAGTAGCGGTTGTTGAGCCACTTATTATCTGCCCAGTAGGAGGTATTGTTGTACTTTTTCGCTTCCTCTTCAAAATAGAGGGGAGCTTGGCCGCGCTGGTCGATGAAGTATTTTGCAAGCTTCAGGTGTTTCTCGTTTTTGGTGACGTTGTAGAGGCGTACAAGAGCCATTTCCAGAATCTCATGGCCGGGGTAGCCCTTCATTTTTCCAGGTTCGGGGCCGAAATTAGCGTCCACCAGATCCACATAGCGGATAACCGCGTTGAGGAATTTATCCTTGCCTGTGGCTTCATAGTAGGCTACGGCGCTTTCCGTCATGTGGCCCAGGCAGTACATTTCGTGATGGTCGCGAAGGTTGGTCCAACGTTTGTCAAGACCCTTGATAATGTAATATGTATCCAGATAGCCGTCGGGCTGCTGGGCCGCGCAGATCAGGTCGATGACCTCGTCGGCTGTTTTCTCCAGTTCCGGATCGGGATGGGACATAAGAGAGTATGCGACTGCCTCCAGCCATTTGAAGCCGTCGCTGTCCTGGAAGACACAGCCGTTGAACTCGCCTTCCTCCAGCCCCGCGGCGATCCTGAAGTTTTTCACCCAATAGCTTGGATCCGTGTCCGGCAGCCGGTCGTTCAGAGCTTCCCACTGATAGGGGATAACTTCCTTACGGGCGAGCTCCATATAGCGGGCCCAGAAGGGATCGGTGATTTTGATGTCCTTCGGAGAAATGGGATTGGTAAATTTTTTCGTGTCCATTTCACTCTTCCTTTCATACTATAAATACTGAATATATTCAAATATGCTGTGCCAAAGCTCAACTTTCCGCAAACAGCCCTCGGCTTCCGGGCAGAACGCCGCTTAGGCCGGACCGGCGACAGAGAAAACCGCGCTCGGAGGGAACGGGCTCCAGCATATTTTATACCGTATCATTTTTTATTGGCCGGCCCTTTTGTCTTCTTGGTCCGTCATTTCAGAGTTGCTGTGAATATGCACATCCATCTGGCGAAAGGGAATGGAAATCCCCTCTTTGTCAAAGGCGAGCTTCACCTTTTCCTGCATAGAAAAATAAATAGGCCAGTATTCGTCGGTTTTACACCAAAGCCGAATCAATATACGGATCCCGCTTTCCCCATGCTCGCCTACAACGATCTGTACTTCCGGATCGGTAAGGATCCTTTCATCTTCCATACATAGCCGGGAAAGGACCTCTTTTACATGGGAAAGGTCGTCCGAATATGAGACGGTGTATTTCAGATCCAGTCTGCGTGTTTTCATTGCTGTGAAGTTTACCACGGTGCTGGCGGTAACAGTAGAATTGGGAATGACGATTTCTTTGTTGTCAAAGGTGCTGAGCGCCGTGAAGAAGAGCTCGATCCGGCTGACGGTCCCTTCCGTCCCGTCGATAGAGATGTAATCTCCCACATGAAAGGGATGCATGAAAACGATCTGGATGCCGCTGGCTATGTTGCCCATGCTGTCCTTCAGCGCGAGGCCTATGGCAACGCCGGCAGTTGCAAGCGCGGCCACGATGGAGCTCACATCTACTCCCAACTTAGAGATAGCAGTAATACCGGCTAAAATCTGCAGGAATATCCTGCAGAAGGAGCAGATAAAGGCGACGATCCCTCCGTCGGCCTTCGTGCGTTCCAAAGCTCTGCGCAGGATTTTTACAATAGCAAAGGAAAGCCACCAGCCGACCAAAAAAATAACGCCGGCTTCCAGAAGGGACCAAGCCGCCGAACCGGCCCACTTTAAAAAGGTTTCCATGGGGTTCACAAACTGTCCCTCCCTGTTCATCAAAAGACAAAAATCGGTTCTTAAGCTTTCGTATGCTGTCCGCCGGCTGTAACCTGCAGCAGCCCGGCTTGTTCTGCGGTATAAGGTTCTCATGCTGCACAGCTGCCGTACCTGCTTCCTGTCCCGTATGCAAAGCTGCAGTTTCCTGATGCCGGGCCGCTTTATGTTGAAGCTTTTCCGGTCTGCTTATTGGGGACTGCGGTTTTTGGAAAGACAGGGGAAGCGTCTATTGCCGCATATGCCCGCCCCGCGCGTTTATATGTGGAACCCGGCGCCCTAGACGGATAGGCTGCAGGTGCGCTTCTGAAGCTTCGCATAAAGGCATACAGGAAAAATCACAAAGCAGACCTGATTCTCTGATATGGCGTAACCGGCATAACAGTATTGCGGGATTTATAGCGTTACGGCGTCACAACATTACAGCTTCGCCGGATAAAAACCGATTTGTTTCTGTGTCTATGTGTGTATCTACTATAGATGCAGACAATTATTAAGTATTAGAACTGCCCGCCTGCCGCAGGTGCCTTTGAAGGCTCCGGCATTTTACCATAAAAAGCAGGATATATTCATCTCTGCAGCTGTCTGTGGACATTATACCATCCCAATTTGAAAAAAACACTGGTTTTCCGTAGGAAGAAGTGTCAAAAAGTAAGAATTTAAACCATTCAAGTGTCAAAAATAAAGATATATTTTTGTAAGAAAGGTCAGAAATCCCGGGAACGGAGGGTTCAAATGCCGTTCCCGGGATTTCATATGGCTTCAGCGGACGAGGACGCCGCTGTCGGAATAGGTGAGAATATAGATCTGCTCTTCAAAGCCTGTTTCACAGTTGATATACACCAGAAGGTGCGTCCCATCCTCTGCAGTGCATTTGAATTCCCAGGTCAGCACTTCGTTGAGCCCTTCCGTGGGGATCATGGCCAGCCTTCCTTTTTCGGCCTCCAGAAAAGGACTCAGTTTTTTTCGGGCTTCCGTCTCCGACAGCTTTGGGTCGGGAGCTTCCCGTTCCCGGTGGTTCATCCAATAGCCCGCAGCGTTGTACTCCAGGATATCGCCCGTGTCCAAGGCTACCGTTACTTTGATAAGATCGGAGTAAAAGACGGCATCATCTTTTTCATAGGCATAATTGATAGTGCAGCGGCCGTTGTTTATGGCGTAGTAGCTTTCTTTCATATTTTTCATGCCTCTGGATTCCAGAAAGGAAGCGGCTTCGGACGCCGCCTGTTCATATTCCAGCTTTTCTTCTCCCACGTCCCGGCTGACCAAAAAGGAGATCACCTTTCCTCCGTATTTGGAGACAGAGATCCAGGCATTTCCACCGGTAAAGTTTCTGGTAGGCAGATTTCCCTCCGTATCCTCTGTATGGGACAATTCCTCCCTCTGAAGCCCTAAAAATTCCGCTGCGGCCAGCTGGGCGTTGCCCTGGGGAACCTCCTTCATGCCTTTTAAGCCTGTGGGTTTCTTTTGCTGGATATGATCTGAGAAAGGGCCGTCGTAGATCAGTGTGGGATAGTCGGAAAAATCCTCTGCTGTGGTCTTCATATTATCTGTGAAGGAGGAAAGGGAGAAATCCATTTGGTCGATGGAAAGGTCGGAAAGATTCCCCCTGAGCTTCTGGGCGTAGGAGCCCAGTTCCCGCATGGAGGAATATTCCTCCTCTGTGATAGAGCCTCCTGCGGAAACGCGTTTGGAAAGGCTCATGGCGAAATCCCCTACCTGGGAGATGAATTTGCTCACAGTATTCATAGAATCGTCGCCAACGGGCAGCGTGGCCAGAGCCGCCTTTGCCGCGCTGGTTTCCCGCATGAGCCGGGCGGCCAGGCCGTTCTGCTGGGTGGCCGTGTTGGCATAGACGCTTTTTTCCAGGGTATCTCCTATAGTGGCTATGGAGTCGTTCAGATCGGTATACGCTCTCTGATAGGTATAGCCGAGTTTTGCCTCATACCAGTCTGCTTCCGCAGAATTCTGCAGGGCAAGGCCGCCCAGTACGGCTGCGGCTGCAATGCAGTAGACGGTCAGCAGGACCTTTGCTTTTTTGTGTTTCATGTGGGATTTCCTCTCTTTGTCAACGCTCTGAACAGGGCGGATATAAGCGCCGCACCGGGGTTTGGAAGATGCCTGCGTGAGATTGGGGCGGGTCGCTGTTTTCCTTATTTTTTGCTGGAATAGGGCTGTTTATACGGTTTACAAATCCGCGTCTTTGGTCTACAATAACAAAGTGGAATTTTTGCGGATGCGCTCGAAAAAACCGATATGCAGCCGGCGAAGGATTTTGAAAAAGGAAGAACTGCAGAAAAGTCCCCGCAGAAGCCGGAGAAGCAGCGGTGGGGCATGTATTGGCGGAATCAAGTCCTACAATATTTCTTAGTGGAAAGGCGGTGCGCTCCTTTGAGCACAGCAGAGACGAAACGGCCGGTGATCGGCGTTGCCCCTAGCTATGACTACGAAATGCGCCATGTAATGACAAGGCAGAACTATCTGACGCCTCTCATGGCGGAAGGCGGGCTTCCTCTTATCCTGCCTCTTACAGAAGACCGGGAGCTTCTGGCCCAATCCGCAGAGCTTTGCGACGGCTTTCTTTTTCCCGGAGGCGTGGATCTGCATCCATCCCTTTTTGGCGAAGACACATTGCAGGCCTGCGGAGAGATATGCCCTGTCCGGGATTCTATGGAGCTGAGCTTGATGCGGTATGTGCTGGAAAGCGATAAGCCCGCCCTTGGGATCTGCAGGGGCATTCAGACGATGAACGTAGCCTTGGGAGGCACCTTGTATCAGGATATCCCTGCTCAGACGGCGGGAAGGCTGTGCCACGCCCAAAAGCCGCCCTATGATTTCGGCGTCCATCGGATCCATATAGAAAAGGATTCCCTGCTCTATGAGATCGTGGGAAAGGAATCCATTTTAGTGAACAGTATGCATCACCAGGCCGTGAAGGATGCGGCAGCGTCTCTGTCTGTGGCCGCCGTTGCCCCGGATGGGATAGCGGAGTGCGTCTGGAGGCCGGAAAGCCGGTTTTTCCTGGGGGTGCAGTGGCACCCGGAATATCTCTACGATACGTCGGAGGATTCAAAAAGGCTCTTCCGGGCGTTTGTGAAAGCCTGCCTGTAATCTGTTTCCCTACTTTTCAGCGGAAAGCGGGGAAGGCTCCAAGAGAGGAAGGCCCAATAGGCTGGAAAGCAGGAAAAAGAGTAAGACAGGAAAATCGTGCCATACTACATAGAAACGGCTGAACGGGGCCCGTGCGAAGCGGCTCCGGGACTTCTGCTCCGGCGTTCTGCGCCGGAGATCATGGGAAAGAAGGGTATGATTTATGGATACAGCGGCTGCGCCGGTTTTTCAGACAGGCGGCAGGAAAACGAAAGCCGAAATCTTTTATGCTTCCATGAATGGGAAGCAGGTGGCGTTCTGCGGCATAGGCGGGAGCAATCTTCCCCTGATCCGCATTTTTGCGGAAAGGGGCGCAAAGGTCACCGCCAGGGACCGCCGGAGCCGCGGCGCCCTCGGCGGCACGGCGGATGAATTGGAGCGTCTGGGCGTTCGTCTGGTCCTGGGGGAGGGGTACCTGGAAAACCTGGAGGAAGACGTGATTTTCCGCACGCCGGGCATGAAATATTTTTTGCCGGAGCTGGATGCGGCCCGGGCCCGGGGCGCTGCCGTTACCTCTGAGATGGAGGTGTTTTTCGACCTTTGCCCATGCAAAATCTATGCGGTGACGGGCAGCGACGGTAAAACCACGACCACCAGCATCCTGGCGGAGCTTTTGAAGGCATCCGGAAAAACGGTGCATCTCGGCGGGAATATCGGAAGGCCCCTTCTGCCCGAGGTGGAGAGGATGGGCGAAGAAGACGCGGCTGTGGTGGAGCTTTCTAGCTTTCAGCTCATCTCCATGCGCCGGGGGCCGGATGTGGCTGTGGTGACAAATCTTTCCCCCAATCATTTTGATATCCACAAGGATATGCAGGAATACATCGATGCAAAAAAGAATATTTTCCTGCATCAGAACGCCTTCAGCCGGACAGTCCTGAACTTGGATAATGCGATCACAGCGTCTTTTGCACCGGAGGTACGGGGGCAGGCGCTCTTTTTCAGCCGCCGCAGCGTCCCCGGATGGGGCGCTTGCCTTACGGCAGGAGATGATATCGTGATGCGGGAGGGGGAAAAGGAAACCTTTGTCATGAAGGCTTCCGATATCCGGATCCCGGGAGATCATAACGTGGAAAACTATCTGGCCGCTCTTTCCGCCGTATGGGGAGAGGTTTCCCCGGAAACGGTCCGGCAGGTAGCGCGCTCCTTTAACGGAGTGGCCCACAGGAACGAGCTCGTGCGGGAGCTGGACGGCGTCCGCTGGTATAACGACTCTATCGGGACCAGCCCCACCAGAACCATAAAGGGGGCCCTTTCCCTGTATGAGGAAAAGATCATCCTGATTGCGGGGGGCTATGATAAAAAAATCCCCTATGATGAGATGGGGCCTGCTGTAACGGAAAAGGTAAAAAAGCTGGTGCTTATGGGGGCTACGGGCCCCAAGATCCGGGAGGCTGTATGCAAAGCTCCGGGATATGAAGAAGGACGGCCCGAAATCTATTTTGTCACTTCCATGGAGGAGGCGGTGACGCTCTGCCGGAAATTGGCCCGCCCCGGGGATATCGTCACTCTGTCGCCGGCATCCGCCAGCTTTGACATGTACTCCAATTTCGAGGCCAGAGGGGATCATTTTAAAGAGCTTGTCAACAGGCTGACGTAAGGAGTATTCATTCTGTTTCCCCAACAGCTCCCGTCCGGCTGCGGGAAACGGCGGGCCGGTATGCCGCCGGATCGGTATACGCAGGAATTAAAGGCGGGAATGGAGAAAGGAAGAAAGGAAGGAAACGAAAAAATGGAAGATAAGCGGGAAAAAACGGAAACAGAGGGGGGAAGAAACGCCCTGCGGGATCTGATTTTCCGGCTGTGCTCCGCTCCGGGGAATTCCGGGGATGAGCTTTTCGCCTCTAAGGCAGCCGCGGCAGAACTGGCGGCCCTGGGAGAGACGGAAATCGACAGTGTAGGAAACGTATATATGCATTTCGGAAAAAAGGATGCGGAAGAACATATTCTTCTGGACGCTCACATCGACCAGATCGGCTTGATCGTCACAGGGGTCGATGAAGACGGTTTCCTTTCTGTGGATGCCTGCGGTGGGATCGATAAGAGGCTTATGCCCGGCAGCGCCGTCACGGTATATGGAAAGGAAAAACTGACGGGGATCGTCTGCTGCATGCCGCCTCATTTGATGAAGGGAGAGGAAAAGCTTCTTCCTGTAAACGAGCTCCATATCGATGTGGGGCTTTCCGGGGAGGAAGCCGGACGGCTGGTTTCCCCGGGGGACAGAGCCCTTATGTGGATGAAACCCAAGATGCTTTTGAACGGGAGGCTTTCCAGCGGCGCTCTGGACGACCGTGTCGGCTGCGCTTCGCTGATACGGTGCGCCCAGCTGCTCAAGGATGAAGAGCTATCCTGCCGGGTGACGGTGCTTTTGAGCTGTGACGAAGAGGTAAACGGACGCGGCGCCCGCACGGGAGGCTTCCGTATGCAGCCTACCCAGGCTGTTGTGGTGGACGTGGGGTTTGCCGCCCAGCCGGGCGTGTCGGAGACGGTGAGCCAGCCTCTCGGCGCGGGCCCTACGGTTGGCTTTGCCCCTATTTTGGACGGCGGAATGAGCCGCCGCTTCGTCTCTTTGGCGGAAGAAAACAGTATTCCATATAAAGCGGATGTGTACGGGGGCCGCACGTGCACCAACAGCGAGGCTGTAGCCGTTGTGGGCCGGGGCGTCCGCACGGCGCTGATCTCCATTCCTCTCTGCAATATGCATTCGGCTATTGAGACCGTCGATCTGGAAGATGTGGAAAACACCGCCAGGCTCATAGCGGCTTACGTAAAGGAGGTGGGAAGCCGTGGCTGATTTGGCGCTTTTGGAAAAACTCTGTTCCCTTCCCGGCGTGTCGGGGGAAGAGGGAGCAGTGCGTGAGGCCGTTTTGGAGGAAATCCGTTCCCATGCGGATTCGGTTTCCGTTACGCCCCTTGGAAATATTATAGCGGAAAAGAAGGGCAAAGAGCCCGCTAAAACCAGGCTTATGCTCAGCGCCCATATGGACGAAGTGGGCTTGATCGTGACCCATATAACGGAAAAAGGACTGCTGAAATTCGATACGGTGGGCGGCATTTTGAAGATGGTCCTTTGCGGGCGTTCCGTAACGGTCATGGGGAAAAACGGTCCCGTCAACGGCGTGATGGGCTGTGCGCCCGTTCACCTCATGAAGGGAAAGGATGGGGACAAGCCCATGCCGGTGGAGGATCTCTCCATTGATATCGGCGCACGGAGCCGAGAAGAGGCGGCCCGTTGGGTCTCCCCGGGGGACCGGGCGGTGTTTGATTCTATTTGGGATGCCTCCAGAGGGCGTATCATCGGCAAAGCCCTGGATGACCGGGCGGGCTGCACCATATTGATAGATCTTCTGAAATCAGATCTCCCCTGCGATATGACCTTTGTTTTTACAGTGCAGGAAGAGGTGGGGTTATATGGCGCTCAGACGGCGACGAATGCTGTGAACCCCCAGGCGGCCATCGTAGTGGAGGCTACCACGGCGGCGGATGTTCCCGGCGTATCGGAGGAAAATAAGGTCTGCCGGGTAGGAAAGGGCCCTGTGGTGAGCTTTATGGACAGGCGGACCATTTACGACAGGGCTTATTACCGTATGGCTTTGCATACCGCTGAAGAGAATGGGATCCCCTGCCAGCCGAAGCTGGGTGTGGCTGGAGGCAACGACGCGGGAGCCATAGCCCCTTCGGGGACGGGAGTCCGCACGATTGCCGTCAGCCTGCCTTGCCGGTATCTCCATTCCGCTTTCAGCATGATTTCGGCGGAGGACTTTCATCATGCGGAAGAGCTGGTGAAAGTCCTGGCGGAAAGGATCGCCCTCTCGCCGCCTGAAATCCACATATGATCCGTCTCATTGAGGGGGAGGCTTTTCCTTCCTCTTTGAAAAGCGATCCTTTTGGCTGCCGGTTTTGGGCGGCCTGGAATGCATACAGGGGATACGGCGCCCTCTGTTCTTCAGCTTTCAGGCTTTGGGAGCAGGAGGGCTCCGGCCTGTATCTGGGCCTTGTAGACGACGCTCTTCTGCTGTTTCCGTCGGGGAAAACTGCCTCGGGTCAAGAGGAATGGGAGGAGATCGTATCTTTTCTTCCCATGACCGGCGCCGGAAAAGTTCTCTGCCCTGCTTTCTGCGGAAAACGGCTGGGGCTTCCGGAGGAATTTCGCGGGCGGATCCTCAGAAGAGAAGGTACGGCCGCCGGAAAAGCGAAGGGGGCCTTCCCGGGAGGAGAAGAAGGCGCGCCGGATCTTCGGGCAGTGTACAGGCTTCTTTCCTTCTGCCGTTCAGAAAATTTCCATCCTCCCGCTTTCGAACCTTTTTACTTGGATCTTTCTCACAGGATTCGGCATCGCGCAGCATTTCTTTCCACAGTATACCGGGAGGGAGAGCCGGCGGCTGCGGCTATAGCGCCTGCAGTCACAGAGGAAGCCGCTCTGCTTTCCGGCGTGGCGGTCCATCCTGGATTCCGCCGCCGCGGATTGGGGACGGAGGCTGTGAATAAGCTCGTCGAGGAGCTTGCCGTTGGGTCGTTCTGGGTTTTCAGGGCGGAAGGGGAGAACAAGGGGTTTTATACGTCCCTCGGCTTTCGGGAGGAAGGAGATTTCCTGCAGCTTTCCCTTTCATAGAACGCACAAAAGCATGCGGAGGGATAGGATCAAAACCCTGAAAAATTAAAAAACGGGCAGGCCGTTTCGCAGATGTGGACGGCTTGCTGGAATGTACATAAAGCGATGGTGAAAAAATTGATATTGCATCCCTATTTTGAGATTGACGAATCTATCCGGCGGGCTGCGGAACAGGCTATGGAGCAGATCGCTCCCGCGCTGGAGAAGATCGATGAAACCACCTGCTACAACCAGCAGAAAATGCAGGCGGCGTTCAGCCGGGCGGGAGTGAGCGAAAGCCATTTTGTATCTTCTACCGGTTACGGTTATGGAGACAGAGGCCGCGAAGCGCTTGACCAGGTGTATGCCTATGCCTTGGGGGCGGAGGACGCCTTGGTGCGCCATAATTTTGTATGCGGCACTCATGCTCTTACGGTAGCTCTTTTCGGTGTTCTCCGGCCAGGGGATATCATGCTCAGCGTGACGGGGCTCCCTTACGATACGCTCCAGAGCGTGATAGGGCTGACGGGAAACGGCATTGGTTCTCTGAAGGAGTTTGGGATCCGGTATGAACAGCTGGATTTGAAGGAGGATGGAACGCCGGATTATGCGGCGATGGAGGAGCGGATCCACCCGGGGCTGAAGATGGTGTATGTGCAGCGTTCCAGAGGCTACAGCCTCAGGCCTTCGCTTTTTGTGGAGGACATCGGGCGTATTGCGGCGATCGCAAAGCGGAAGGCTCCGGACTGTATCGTGATGGTGGATAACTGCTACGGTGAATTCGTGCAGAAGGAGGAGCCTCTCTCTGTTGGTGCCGACCTGATGGCGGGCTCTCTGATCAAAAATCCGGGAGGCGGCATCGCTCCTACCGGCGGATATATCGCGGGCCGGAAGGATTTGGTGGAAATGTGCGCCTACCGCCTCACCACCCCCGGCACGGGCCGGGAAGTGGGCGCTACTCTGGGAAACAACAGGGAGCTCTTTATGGGTGCGTTCCATGCGCCTCACGTTACAGGGGAAGCGCTGAAAACGGCGGCCTTTACGGCTGCCCTGTTCAGCCGTTTCGGATACGGCGTGACGCCGGAGCCGCTGGAATCCCGGGCGGATATTATCCAGGCTGTGCTTTTGCGGAAAGAAAAGGCTCTTATTTCTTTTTGCCAGGGGATGCAGAAGGGGGCCCCTGTGGATTCCTTCGTGACGCCGGAGCCCTGGGATATGCCCGGCTACGATTCCCAGGTGATCATGGCGGCGGGGGCTTTTACGCTGGGAGCATCTATCGAACTTTCGGCAGATGCGCCTCTCAGGGAGCCCTATGCGGCCTGGATGCAGGGAGGGCTGAACTTCCACAGCGGCCGTCTGGGAGCCATGCTGGCGGCACAGTCCATGCTGAAAGACGGTGTATTGGGGAAATGAGCGGAAACGCTTGCATTCCCGCTGGTCTTTGGATATAATAAAAGCATCGGGGAGGTCTGAAAGCTTTTGCTTTTCGGATTTCTTCGATACTTTTCATGCGGATATGGTGGAATTGGCAGACACGCCAGATTTAGGTTCTGGTGCCGTAGGGCGTACAGGTTCAAGTCCTGCTATCCGCACCAAATACAAAACCTCTGAAAACCGCTTTATTGCTGGATTTTTCAGAGGCTTTTCTTTTGCTTTTTCTCTGAAATGGTGTTTATTTGGTGTTTATTTTTTTAAAACGCGGTTTACACGATAGATTTTCAATCCACGCCCCATGAAGGAAGCGATCTTATTACATTGCGCTTTACTCCATTCTATGTTAAAATGAAGTAGCAGGGGGCTGATCTTTGCGTGGTTAGGCCTTTGCTGTTGGGTGGTTAGCTATTGCGAGTAGTTAGCCACTCTTTTTTATATTGCTCAAAATATTTCTTCTGCTCTTCTTTTGAAAGCTTCTGAAATTCTTTAAATTTCATTGGCGGCCTCCTTTCCGCCCCCTGACTACATCTATAATTATAGTACATGTACCCATACATTTCAATAGACATACTAGCCAAACATGTACCCATACATTTGTGTATTATGTATGTTCCCATACAACGAATTTTATGGTATATTATAAGTGAAGAAATAGGAGGTGTTCTGTTTGGCTCCAATTAGTGAAGCGCGTAAAAGAGCAAATGAAACATATTTAAAAACGCAGGATGAGATAAAAATACGTGTTCCGCAAGGCCAGAAAGCTGAAATACAGGCCCACGCAGAGGCAAGAGGCGAAAGCCTGAACGGATTTGTAAAGCGAGCAATCGCTGAAACCATGGAGCGTGATACATCCAAACAGTGAAAAAGGGACTTTTTATAATGAGGCCCGGAAAGAAGGTAATGAAGATGCCTATTGTTTATAAAATCGACATTTTAAAGGCTTTGAAGGACAAAGGCTTTTCTACTTACAGACTTAGAAAAGATAAATTGCTTTCAGAGGGAGTAATCCAGTCTTTGAGATGCAACAAAACGATCTCATTAGATAATATAGCGCAAATCTGCGCCCTTCTGGACTGCCAGCCCGGTGATCTGTTGGAATATGTGAAGGAGGAAGCCCAGGAATGAAGACGTATACCATCATCGGCGGAGTAAACGGCACAGGGAAAAGCAGCCTCACAGGCGTTCTAAAGGCTGAAACAACCGATCTGGGCCGGATTATAGACGTGGATACAATTACCGTGTCCATGGGCGGGAACCGGCTGCAGGGGGGCAAAGAAGCCATTGCCAGAATAGAAGACTGCCTGAAAAAAGGAATCTGCTTCACACAGGAAACCACGCTTTCCGGCCGGCGGACAGAGAGAACCGCCCGCCGTGCAAGGGAGCAGGGATATTATATCCGCCTGTATTATGTGGGCCTTGATACATCAAAGGAAAGCCTTAAACGCATCCAGAACCGCGTGGAAAAGGGCGGGCATGATATTCCACCGGCAGACGTATTAAAACGCTTTGAGAGCCGTTTCCGGGATGTAGAAAGGATACTTCCTTACTGCGACGAAGCCGTCTTCTTTGACAACGAAAACGGGTTCCGGGCCGTGGGGGAATACCGGAATGGGGAAGTTATCCAGACCGCCGACCAGGCGCCGGAATGGTTTGCACGGCTCAAAGAATACCTGCAGGAATAAGAAAAGACCAGCGGTTTCCCGCTGGTCTCTCTTTTTGCCCTCATTCGGCGTGATTTTCCGTAATTTTGCCCCGGCTCCTGAGCAGGCGAAGCCAGCCCTTGCTCTCCTTATACTCCGCTGTGCGCTCTTCCACGCTTCCCCGGCTCTTCCAGGCCGTGAAGCCCGTGCCCTGGTATGCCCTGGCCGCAGTGATCTCTTCCATGAAGGGTTTCAGCTTCAGAACGTTTTTCCCCTGCCGCAGCTTCCGCATGCCGTTGCTTTCGTTCTGCCGTATCCAGTCGGGAGAGCATCCCCGCTCTTCCCCTAACTGCTTCAGCGTCTTTCCCTCAAAGTGACGGCCTTCAATAGCCGTCCGCTGGGCTTCCGGGAGCGCTGCAAGGCATTCTATGAGGGCATTGTGAAGCTCTTCGGTAAATACCCGGTCTTCAGCATCGCGGAGCATTTCCCCGGCCTCCGGGTCTTCTAAGGTGTCCCCTATGGTAAGGTCTTCCTCTGTGCCGGGGATGGGCTTTTCCAGGCTGTCCGCGCTGTCCAGCGGCTCGGGCTTCATATTCCCCTGGCAGTGCGTAAGGGCGTTTATACGGCCCTGTAAGGGGTAGGAAATCCACGCCGTGAACTTGTACCCTCTCGCCGGGTCAAAGGCTCTCAGGGAAGCCTGAAAGGCAAGAAAGCATTCCTGCTGTATGTCCTTCAACTCCACGCCGCAGCGGATGAACTGCTCCCGGCGTTTCTGGTATATCTTTGCCGCCTTCATGTAATACAGCTTGTATACCTTTTCCCACAGGAGCCCGGCGGCTTCTTTGTCCCCCTGCTGGGCCAGAAGGGCAAGGGCTTCCGCGGCGGCTTCTTTCTGTGCTGTTCCCGGCATCCGATCACCCCCGCGCGTTATCGTGTCTACAAATTAAGGGCGCGGTGTTTTAGCGCTGCCCCCGCAACATAGCATTGAAAAGCTGGCTGCTGGCTTTGGTGTCCTTGCGCTTCTCAGTCAACTGTTTTGCATAATCTTCAATGGCTTTTCCCAAGCCGCTGGCGCTGATCCTGCCCGCTGCCAAATCCCTCCGGGCCATCTCTGCCGCCTGTGTGTCAATCTCTCTCTGGTCAAGCCCATCAAGCTGCACTGTGGAGCGGATTTCCTTATATGCGGCCTCCTGCTCCGTTCTCTGCTCCCACTCCATGCGCTCCCGGTATTCCTGCTTCAATCTGCGGCGGGCCGCTTGATACTCCGGGTTATTACGCTCCATGTCGGCCTTGATGACAGCATCAAGGTAACTTTCATCATCGGCGTACCGGCTGCGGTCTACCAGATCAAAAGCGGAAGGCTGGTCAAGGCCCATCTTCTCCGCAATCTTGGCCCTAGTGCTTTCGGGGGTCTCGATTTTCAGTTTCATTTCTGCCATTGGTGAAAATCTCCTTTCAAAAATCAATTACAATAATAGGGGTTGCTGGCGCTGTGTGCGCCTTGATATGGAGGGTAGCTTGTCCCTCTGTTGGGAAGGTTGCTTCTGTCCGGGGTGTGCCATATATGGCCGTCCATGTCCCATCGTCATTCAGTATGACAATAGCGGCCCCGGCTGGCGCTGTCTTTATCGCGGCCTCTACTCTGGCCCGTAGTCGGTCATAGCGCATTGTTTTCCTCCAGCATTTTCAGAATGTCGTTAAACTCCGTGAACCGCAAGCCATAGTCAAGCAGAGTCTTTGCCGCTGATATTTGTGCCATGCTGTTTTCTTCATCGTCGGCCACGATCTGGGCCAGCCGGTCAATAGCGGCGGTCAAGTTCTGCTGTAACTGCCTTGTGGCCCCGTCCATGATGCCGGCGGCGGCGCGCTTATATGCTGCAGAGAACTCCGGGTCTTTTATATACTCTCTCAAGGTGCTTTCTCCAATTCCTGCGGCCTTTGCCGCCTCTGCCCTTGTACGGCTCACCAGGAGGGCTTGCAGAGCTTTTTCTTTACGTGGTGTTATGGGTATTACCCCTTTCTTTCGTTGGTTTCTGTGGCTTTCTGGCGGTCATAAGGGCCATTCAAGCCCCCCGGGCAAGAACGAAAGGAGGGGGAAACTCTCCTGCCGCCGGGAGATAAAAAAGGCGCAGGGTTCCAGCCGGTGAAGCTGTTTCCCTACGCCTTGAATGGCTTGCCTATCGGCGGTACTCTGCGCCTATAAGTATAGTATACCATTTTCCCGGTCTGTTTACAAGCCTTCGGCGTTCCCTCGGAGTTCGTTGCAGCTGTTCGGGCCCATTTCTCGGGCTTCTGGGACAAATTGTCCCATGAGAACGGGAGTCAATCATTGCCCGTTTCTCTCGCTTCCCTCTGGCTTCGATGCAGAAAAAGGGCGGGGGTTTCCTCATTTTTGAGGAGCCCCGCCTTTCTCTTTGTTCGCTCCCTGTTCGTATGGTTTAGCAGTCAGGTACAGAACCCGCCGCCCATCCTTCTCTGTCTCATGCCGCCGGGAGCGGGGGAGAAGTCTCTGCACTGCCTGAAATACTTCCTCGGCCTTCTCCTGTTCCTCCGGCCCGTGGGTGATCTTAATTTTCATAATTCGCCCCACCTGGATACTTGACAAACCGCCTGATCTACGGTACTGTGATTATGTAGTTTGTTTTTTTGCGTTGCGCTCTGCATGGTTGCCGCCGTGCCGGGCGCTTTTTCTGTCTCCTCCTTCTGCCTGTCAACATCTTTTAAATGCCTATACCACTGGTACAGGGCTTTCATAGCGGGGAAGTATTTCTCTTTAGGAAGGGGTTCCTTCAGCACTGCTTGCCAAAATATGGCCCGGTCTCTGAAATCTCCCCGTTCTGGTGCAAAAGCAAGCCGGTGTTTCAGTTTTTCCGGGAAAGCGTCATACCTGGCTTTTACTGAATAATAAACTTCCCGTCCCATGTTTGCCAAAACGCACCCTTCCACTGTATACAGGAATCCCGGGACTGTATCTTTCAGCAACGGCAGTTCTCTGACAGCTTGGACACAGATTTCCTCCCCTTCCTTTCTGGCCTTTCTTGCTGTCCGCATTAGTTCAAAGCCTTTTCTGATATCTGTGAAAATATTCTGTTTCATTGCTGGGCCTCCTTTTCTCTTATTTGAAGAACAGTATCCGTACAAAGGCAAATACCTTTTTCAGCATAGCGGGCTGTTTATCCAGCATAAAAAGAATTTCCCGCCTGTAATCCTGATCTGTCATACCTTTTTCCCCTTTTCAGATCCTTTAACGGCCCTCTCTAAGCACAGGGCATTGACCAGCAAGCGCCGGAGAAAATCCGGGCTGTTCCGCTGGATGATATGCAGAAGCTCCTGCTGCATGCTTTCACTGGTCATTCTTCGGTCCCTCCTTCAATGTCCGGAAAAGCCCCTTTTCCTTTTTTTCAAGGGTTAACCGGATCGCTTCATCTTCGGTCATGTCAGGCGGCAGCCGGATCGCTATAACATCCGGCCAGCTCCTGAAATAACAGGCCATATACTCATCCCCTTCAAAGCACAGGAACCGGATCCCGGCAAATTCTCTTTCATGCGGTTTCTCTTTCATTGCTGTATCCCCTTTCTTTTTCCAAATACTACCACTATCAGGCGCTCGCGCCGTCAGGCGCTTATTGCAAGAGCCTGTGAAAATCTTTCGCGCCCGGCGCTTCCCGACCTTCCCACCCGGCGAATTCTTTCCCTACCTTCAGGCCCTGATTGAAGCCGCATCTCTGCACGTCCCCCACATGGTCAAGAAGCATCTGCACCAGCTTGTCATTCTGTTCCGCGGTGAGGGGAAGCTCCCGTATGTAATCGCTTAATCTCCTTGCAGAGGCCAGCATTTCAGGGCTTTTTTCCAACTCAATGCCGGTTTCCTCGATCTTCATTTTTCCATCTTCCTTTCCAGCAAATCCACATTGCTGCTAAGGTCTTCCAAACTTTGCGCTATACCCTGCATGATGCATCCCTGCGCGCTTACGTCATACCAGGCGCAAGCGTCGTTGCACATAACTTCGCGCGGCCCCGGAGCCGATAAGGGGCAGAATTTACGCGGTTCCATCTGCTTTGTCTCCTTTCTTTTCCCGTTTGAGATTTACTGTTTCGGAATGAACATCATTCCTATATTACCGTGGCCCAGGTCGATGATCTTCATACCCAGTTCTTGGGCTGTGGTCAGGGCACAGCCCCCGCCAGGGTGATCTGTGTATCTGTCTGGGCAGTCCTTTTCTCCGGAAGTTGTTTTTTGTTTGGTATCCACTGAATCATAAAATCACTCCTTACTTGTCTCCCTTTATTTGGTGGGGGTGGTTTCAACGAGGAAGAAGAGCGAATAAGTAAAAAACTCAGTATTCATGCGGGTTTGCTTACTTGCTCAGGTGAGATAGATAACGCCCTTTACTCGCTCATTTGTTTTGCTTACTCTCTCATATGAGCAAATAAATAGAATATAGATAAAACCTGACTTTTTTCATTATCTGTCTCATTTCTGTATAGAAGACCCCCCTAAGCTGTTTTCGGGTGAAAAGGTGTCCGGTTCTGAGAACTCTGTTTTCTCCACGATCCAGACTTTTTCATTCCCGAACCCTTCGTTTATGTAACGGATAGCTTCAGAACTTTTTAAATCGCTTTTAGTTCTGCGATATGTAATCCCACTATATCCCGCTTCTTTCGCCTGCTCTTCCATCTCTTTAGACTTCATGCGCCCGCCGTTTTTATCCAGCAGATTCAAAAGAAACTGCTTGCAGTCTTCCCGCTTTGGGGCTGATGCTGCCAGAACGGCATCCTGCATATACTCACGGTCACGCTTCCATGTGGTTCCTATCCGCTGGGGGAGGCCGTTCTGCCCTATAGTGAAAAGGATGGTTTCCTGCAGTTGGGAATAGTTGTTTTTCTCGTTGGAAAGGTAGCGCGTGCTTCTGTCCTCTGTTATTCCTGCCATGATTACAGAGCGGGCGATGTCCCACAGGTCGGCGCTGTCTGCGATTCTGTCCCGTCCCCAGGCGCCTTTCCTTTTATTTGTGTGGCAGATCACAAGGAAGGTTGTCCCGTATTCCTCGCCCAGGCTGATTAAAGGGGCCATACAGTCCCGCATAGCGTTCCGGCTTCCCATGTTGATGTCCGGAGGTATAAAGCCCTGCACAGGGTCAAATATGCATATTACCAGCTTAAATGAGGCGATAAACCGCCGCATCTTTTCGCTGCCGAATTTCATATCCCGGAGGTTTCCCTCTTTGTCTGTAAGGAAATCAGGCGAAACGATATTATGCAGATTAGCCCCGGCTATACGCAGCTTTTTCCGCAGCTTCTTTCTTACGCTGTCTTCCGTGGTAAGGAACCCCACTTTCTCAGGTTTGCGAACATACCCCGGAGGGTCGAGTATGCAATTTGTTCCACTGCTCAGGGCGGATAAGATATCGCACCATATAGTAGTCTTTCCCACTCCGCCGTCGGCGGCTAAGAGGGTGATCTGTTCTTTCGGGATCCATCCGGGAATGATCCATTCCGGTTCTTCTTCCTCAAAGGCGTCCAGGGTTCTGAAGCAGGAAAGAAACGGGTCTTCTTTCTGCGCCTCTTCTTCGCTCCATTCCGGCGTTGCCAGTTCCAGGGCTTCCAGCTTCATGAATACGTCCTCGGCGGGCATTGAGGCCAACAGATCGGAGATATCCCCCTTTTCGGGAAGTTCCGGGAACTCCTTTTTAAGGTCAAGCACCTTCACGCTTGCCGCCTTTCCCGCCAGTTCTTCAGCCGCTTTACTGGCAAGCTCCCGGCCCGGTTTGTCGTTGTCCGGAAGAATAATGACATGCTTTCCTTTAAGGGCTTCCGTATACTGCGGCCTCCATTTGCTTTTAGCTCCATCGGGCGGCGAGACTGCAGCCACACTGTGCGCCCTCAGATTGTCAGCGTCCTTTTCTCCTTCCACGAAATACACATGATCGGGGAGAGGGTTTTCCCCTGTCCCGTACAGCGTGGGGGTGATTCCCTGCCGGTTGTACTTCCAGCCGCCTTTCCCGTCCGGCTGCCGCCAGCGGAAAGACTTGTCCGAAAAACGCTGTTTCTCATAGCGCACGCCTTCCGGGGAAATATATTTGTATGTAGC
>URRG01000003.1 GCA_900550095.1 uncultured Oscillospiraceae bacterium | reverse complement strand
AGCCAACCTGGTTCTGGTCTGCAAAAAGCTCTATAAACAGGATATGGAAAAGGACTGCTTTCTGGAGCCGGCTTTGGTAGAAAAAAATTATCCCGACGGGGATTTCCACCGGACTTTTGTGGGTGAGATCGTGAAGATTTTGGTGAAAGAGTAAGCGCCGGCTTATTATCTCCTCTGCACAGGGCTCCGGCAATACCCGTGAGCAAAAATCCGCACGGCATAAAAAGCCCTCCGGAGCGGCCAAAATACTCCGGAGGGCTTTTTCATGCTCAAAACATATCCGATTCCTGGAAAGATATCCTGCAGAGATGCCCTAAGCTTTATTCCTTATTCCGGCCTGTTTCCAATAAGCATTTTCTCCACAAGCTCCTTTACATATCCTGCCGCCCGGGCTATCGGCACAAGACGGGAAAAGGAGGAATCTCTCGCGGATACTTCACAGCATCCCTTTTCAAGGGAGCGGGGGCTCACGATCACCCGCAGGGGAATCCCCAAAAGATCCGCATCTGCAAGCATAACGCCGGCGCTCACATCCCTGTCGTCGTAAAGCACCTCCACTCCCTGCTTTTCAAGCTGAGAATGCAGAGTTTCCGCTGCTTCTTTCACACTGGGCTCTGCCGCACGGAAGGCACAGAGATGCACCTGCCAGGGAGCCGCCGCCATGGGCCAAAGGGGGCCTCTCTCATCGTGATGCGCTTCGCATATGGAGGCCGCCAGCCTTCCGATGCCGATGCCGTAACAGCCCATCAGAGGATTTCTCTTATTCCCCTCTTCATCCATATATTCCATATGCATGGCGGCCGTATATTTCGTGCCAAGCTGAAAAATGTTTCCCACCTCGATGCCCCGGCGGATCTGAAGGTCCCTTTTTCCGCAGCAGGGGCATGTCCCGCCCTCCCGGGCCTTAGCAATATCCACATAGGTGATTTCACCCAGATCCCTCTCTATATCAAGCCCTCTAAACCAGGAGCCTTCTTCATTTGCCCCGCAGATCAGGTTTCTGCCTCCTTTCAGGGAAGCGTCATACAGCACCTCAATTCCCGGCTGTAACCCTATGGGGCCCACCCAGGCTGAGGGCAGCGTTTTCAGCGGTGAATTCGATTCTGTGACGGGCAGGCCTTCCAACCTGTGAACGCCGCCCAGAAGATTTCTCAGTTTTGCCTCATTCACCTCAAAACCACCGCGCAGGAAGCAGACGGCATATTTCTCCGTTTCTTCCAACCAATATACGAAGGCCCTGCACAGCCTGTCTGAGAAAGTGGCAGCCTCTGTATCTGATGCAGAAACCAACTGGAGCGGAGCAGAGGGGTCTTCTTCAAAAGCAGGGGCGAGATTGGGGGCCGCTTCCATATTGGCCCGGTATCCACAGGCGGGGCAGAGCACCACAGAATCCTCCCCCGCAGGGGAAAGAAGCATAAATTCGTGGGAAAGGTTCCCACCCATCATGCCGGAATCCGAGGCTACGGAAACCACTTGAGGGAGGCCTACCCTGGCAAAAATCCGTTCGTAGGCCCTGTGGCATTTCTGGTAAAACACCTCCAGATCCTCCTGAGAGGTATGAAAGGAATACGCGTCTTTCATGGTAAATTCCCGCACCCGTATGAGCCCGCCTCTCGGCCGGGCCTCATCCCGGAATTTCGTCTGGATCTGATAAATCATAAAAGGATACCGGGCATAGCTGCTGCCGTATTCCCGCACCAGATGTACGGCGGCTTCTTCATGCGTCATCCCCAGCACAAAAGGGCTGCCGTTCCGATCCTGAAAACGAAGAAGTTCCTTTCCAACGCTTTCATACCGCCCGGATTCCTCCCAGAGAGAGGCAGGCAGCGCCGCCGGGAACTGCACCTCCTGCCCGTCGAGTTTTTCCATTTCCTCCCGGATGATTCCTTCCAGCTTTCGTACAATACGGCGAAGAGGAGGATACGAAGTGTAGATCCCGTTGGCCACTCCTTTCATATACCCCCCGCGAAGCAGCAGGGCATGGCTTTCTAAAACGGCCTCCGAAGGATTTTCCCGGAACCGCTCCCCTACCAAATTTGCAAGTTTCATTGTATAAGCCTCCTTTTTTCAGCTGAATACAAAAAAGCCCTAAGCCGACAAAATTATCAGCTTAGGGCGAACTATTCGGGAACAGTCCGTGGTACCACCTAAATTCGGTATAACCGCGCTTTTATAAAGTACGGGGCCTTCTTCGCCGCCTGTAAAGGCATTCAAAAGAGCCCGATACTTTTTCTCTGTGACGGGAGAAACCCGGTGCAGCTTACCAGAAGGCGCAATACCATGCCTCCTCCCTTCGGCACACAGCTCAAAGAGGGGTTCGGCGCTTTTTCCTCAAAGGCTTTCACCAGCCGCCTTCTCTCTGCAGATTCCAAAACGCTTACTGTTTCTTTTCATAGCTTTTTGTATTCAATTTGGATTGAGTATAAAGCACACCGGGGAATTTGTCAAGAAGCATATCGTAGCTTTTTAAATCTGTATAAACTTTAACGTAATCGCCAATCAGGAGTTAAGCGTTTAGCAATGCTGTATTTTCATCCTCCCGCCGATCCGAAAGTCAATCCATCAACTTTCGTTGATTTAACATTTATCAACCTATCATTTTTCCGGTCTTAATCATTTCTATAATTTCTTCCTCATTCTGGCACGTATCATAGTCGCCGTCAAACCGACCTTCGTAATGGTATACAATGCCTTTTTCCTTGTTTCTTAGGAGGCATTTCTCTAATTCATCTACGCCATAGCGCCTTGCAAATTCTGCAAAAGTGCGGATACGTGGTTTATCAAGCATTCCGCCGGAACATGGAAAGCCAACACATTCCCAGCAACCGTTCAGCCCTTTTTCTTTGCAACAAGTATAGTTTTTGCACCAGCCGTGGCTTTCACATCCTCCGTCTTGGCAACCAGCACAACCTTTGTTTTCGGAACATACGCAACATGCAAGCCCGCAAAACGCGATAGCTTTCATTATAACGCAGCCTCCCATTCTTCTATGAGCTGTCGGATTGATTGTTGCCGAGCGATACGATCATCGCTCACAGCTCTTGTGGCAATCTCAAAAAGTTTATCGCTGAGCTGCCATTTGTCCCGTGTGCGGTTATACTCGCCAAAGAGCGCAAAAGCGGTGGCGCCGAGCGTATAGACATTCGTAATCTCATCAATAGCGGCTCCAATCTGATATTCCTCCGGTGATTGGAAGCGAGAGCTGCCCCACATACGGCCCATTTCGTTGGTACATGGCAGTTTTCGGAAGAAGTCGATGTCGCAGATCGTCGTTTTATCATTCTCAAAATCGTACATAATACTGCCATCGTAAAAATCGATGGCCACATAGTTCTGAGAGACAATATATTCAAAGAAATCCAGTATATCATGGAACACTGCCAGTCTGGCGTCAATGGGCAGCTGCATAAAACGGCTGTGCGCCGCTGGGTACATTCTGCCCATGCAATCTCCGTCAGCCCATTTGAATACCATAGCGAAGCCGCCGCCGATCTCTTTGGCTTCGATAAGATCAATCAAGTTTTCGTGCTTCAGATCGCTGTAAATTGGCAAGGTGCTTTTTAGCCTTGCAATAGCATCCGCAGGATCGCCGCTATACCGCTCGGTAGGAGCGCCGGCAAACTTAACGAAATAACGCTGACCATCCTTTTCTGTGCCAAAGCAAATATTTCCGGAATCCTGGTCATCATAAATCTTGAACACAGTTCCGTATTCTTTCATAAAACTAAAATCAAACGCACTTTTCAGCTTGAAAGGAACACTATCAATGTACTGCAGATAGCAGCCTTTGATATACCATGTTGGCACAGGATTACGCATGTTGTCATACCAAGAAAGGACTTCCTTTGCTTGGTTCAGCATGGTATTCACTTCATCCTGCCCGAACGGGATTGCCCAATATACAGACGAAAGCGTATTGCTTGAAATGTAAAGTGCAAGCAGTTTCCAAAACTCCATAGGAACATTATCATCAAAATATCCGTTCACCATACCGGAGGCAAAGAGGGGAGCCACTTGAGCGCACCACACAATACGATTAAATTCTTCCCACGGATCTCCGAAGTCATTACGGTTAAAGTCAATAATATACAGCTTTCCATCCCTGCCGATCATCATATTTCCGATGTGATAATCGCCGTGCTGATATACCTGCGGTCTGTCTTTGAGTAAATAACGGTTTTCGTTTATGTAGTCGATAAATACCTGCCCGTTCTCATACTTGATGGGACATTCATTGTATTTCCTTATCTTATAATCCATCTTCCGATTGAAACGAATTTCCCAATCCTCCTGTGTTGCAGGAGCAGGAATGGAATGGATCTTGCGAAGAATACGTCCCGCTTCAAGACCATATACATACTGTTCCGTGTCTGAGTAGCTCAATAGAACCTGTTCTGCATCCTCGCCGTCAATCCAGCTTTGAATGGAATAAACACCATCCTCGCAAGTGCCGAACTCAACAGGTTGGCACATAGGTACTCCAAAGGAAGCGACCTGTTTCATCATGTTAAATTCAGACTGTTTTGTGTCGTGCTGTGCAATATCGGAAACACGCAAAAGATACCGTGTGCCGTTTTCGTCCGTAACACAGTATTTTTTATCGCTCGACCAGCCTTTATGTATGGGTTCTTTAGTTACAAAATTCATCTGTTTATCCCCACTATACTCCTTGTTTCTTTCTAATTGATTCAAATATATTATTATATTACCACAGTTTTTCAGACAATAAAACGATTTAGAAAAGCCGAAATAACAATAGATTTTATCTACCGTTCTGAGTCAGATTATTGTATACTGATTTTGCAAAGCAATCAAATACGTAAAGGCGATGAAATCTTATGAAAACGATCACGATCTGCGGCAGTATGAAATTTGCAGAAGAAATGAAACAAATCGCTTTTGTGTTAGAAGCTATACAGGGATACAACGTGCTGCAATGCACATACAATGACTCAAATATGCCCGTCACCTTAAACATGCTGGAACATCTGAAACAATGCCATCGCAGAAAAATCGAAATGAGCGACGGAATCTATGTTGTGGACGTAAACGGTTATATCGGCGATTCTGTAAAACAAGAAATTGAATACGCTGAAAAACACCATAAAGAAATCTATTGGCATAGCAGGATGTGGGATGATTTGCATCCATGATGCTGAAATAACCTGCATTCGGCTATACGAATCAGCACCTTATCCGGCCGGCAAAAAGATACTGCGCTGAAAAATCCTTCTGGGTATGGTATAATGAGAATATCCAAAGAAGAGATGTTCCCTTCATGATAAAGGACGGGAAAACATCTTGGAATTATCGCCTTACGCGAAAGGATGTGAACTCCTTTGAGAAACGATATGCGAGGTAAATACCCGGTGCGGATAGGATCCGGCGGCAGACTGCACCGGGAATAGCGTTCCCCTTCATACGCTGCCGGTATATCCGCTCCTTTCAAATGGATTTTGAATATTTGAAAGAAGGTAAACCAGTATGAAGGTATCTCCTTACATGCACATACACCGCATTGAATTCATGACCACGTATTTCTGCCCCGGAAGGTGCAAACACTGTTCCGTGGGAGAACGGCTCAACCCCAAGCAGGGAGAAATCCATGTACAGCCGGAGAAAGCCGTCAATGCCATAAAAAAGACAGCAGAGCTCTTCCCTGTTTCTTCTGTAATGACCTTTGGAGGAGAGCCCCTTCTGTTTCCCGAAGTTGTGTGCGCTATCCACCAGGCTGCGGCCTCCTGCGGTATTCCCAAACGGCAGATCATTACAAACGGATACTTTTCCAAAGATGAGAAGCGGATAAAGAATGTAGCCGTGAAGCTGAAAAACAGCGGCGTAAACGACCTGCTGCTTTCCGTGGATGCATTTCACCAGGAAAAGATCCCGCTGGGGCCTGTCCTCTCCTTCGCAAAGAGCGCCAAAGAGGCCGAAATTCCCAACATCCGGCTGCAGCCCGCGTGGCTCGTAAATCGAGAACACGGAAACCCCTATAACAGAAAAACCGAGGAAATCCTTGCAGCATTTCATGATCTGGAGATTCCCGCCGCTCAGGGAAACGATATTTTCCCGGCGGGAAATGCCCTGAAATATCTGGCGGAATACTATCCTCCTCCCGCCCCCGATTCCCTTGGTGAATGCGGTTCCGCTCCCTACACCGGCTCTCCGGCGGAAGTGACGTCCGTCTCGATAGAACCCAACGGGGATATGACGATCTGCGATTTTGCGGTGGGCAATATATATAGAGAAAACGTGCCGGATATCGTAAGCCGGTATACTCCCTATGAAAACAGCTGTATGAAAGCGGCAATTTCCGGGGGCGCGCCGGCCCTGCTGCAGCTGGCGGCGGAAAACGGCGTAAGAGTGGATGGAACACGATGGTATTCCATCTGTGATATCTGCCATGCCTTGGCAGAGAAGCTTCCTTCCAACAGCCTTTAAAAATATCACCAGAGTGAATGTTCCACTATAAGCGCCGTATATCCCGTATGGCCGAATGCATACATCAACCGAATATACAAAGCAGAGGGCGCGTTCTAAACGCGCCCTCTTTTCATAGAATTGAAAAAGACCTAAAGTTTCTTTACTTTCCATATTTCTGCACTGCCTGCTGCATAACGGCACTGGCCACAGGCCCCGCAGAGCTGACGCCGTAGCCGCCCTCTTCCACAACAGCCACAAATGCAAAAGGCGTGTCTTCGTCAGCGGAAAAGCCCACGATCCATCCTGTAGGCTGTTTTCCTTCTCCCACCTCGCCCGTACCGGTTTTGGCACAAGCCTGCATACCGGGGAAGAGCCCCTCCCCATAATAGTCTCTCACATTGGAACGCATGGCCTCCTTTAGTTTGGAAGCCGTGGAAACAGAAAGCAGCGCCTCACCGTAAGAAGTCTTCCCCTGGGAGGTAGTCATTCCGAAGGAGGTTTTTACCTCTTTGGTGGTATAGGGCTCCACCGGCGTTCCGTTCCCAGCTATGGCGCACATAATGCGCAGCATATGATAGGGATTCACCTGGTCGGTATACTGACCGATGCCGCTCCAGGCCAAAGCATCCTCGCTGGCTCCCTTAACATTGTAAACGCTCTTTGCCGTGGAAACGCCGTCTACGGAATAGCTCTTTCCAAATCCCATCTCTTCTGCCATTTCCATCATGGCTTCTTCCCCGATCTCTACTGCCAGCTCACCGAAAGCTATATTGCAGGAATGCCCCAAAGCATCCTGGAAGGATTGATCCCCATGCACTGCCGTACATGTGATTTTATTCCCGTTTATGATCTTGCTGCCGTTGCACTGAAACCGGCGGCTATCCAAATCGGGAATATTTTCGATGGCTGCAGCAGAAGTGATGATTTTAAAGGTGGAACCCGGCGTATACAGACCGGAAAGGGCATTGTTCAGATAAACCCCTTCGTAATTTTCCGGGTTATCCAAAAGATCCTCCGGCGGATTAGCCGGATCAAAGGATGGTGTGCTCACCATGCATAGAATTTCGCCGGTTTTATAATTGCAGAGCAAAACAGCCCCTTTTCTGCCGTTTAATGCCGTATAGGCCGTTTTGCAGAGCTCAGCGTCCAGAGTAAGGGTGACGTCGCTGCCCAAACGGTTTCCAAAAGGAGAGCCCAGGCCGGTAAAAAGATTATAACCTGTAAGCTCAGAGCGGTAGCGGTATTGAGCCGAGGAAGATATATACCCTGCGTCGTCTCCTACTGCATGGAGTGTGGCTTTACGAATGGAAGCATCATCGTTATATACACGCTCTTTCCCATTAGAGGAAGATAGTACCATACCTGTGCGGTCTACTATCTGGCCCGTCATGGAGGCTCCCCCCGATATATGGCGGTTAAAGGGCTGCACTGCCCACTGCCCTCCCTGCAGCAAGTATTCCCCCAGGAAAAACAGAAGGCCTGCCGCAAAAGCTATGGATAAAACATAGAGGATCAAAGAACGATTTCCAGTAGTTTTCACAGTTTACCTCCCTCCTTTTTTCTTTTTTACCCGGCGGGCGGCATATGTCCGCTCGTCGCATGCCTTCAGAAAGGCCAGAAGCCCCCACACAGCTGCCATGCTGGAACCGCCTGCGCTGATAAAGGGCAGTGTAACGCCTGTAAGGGGCAGAACATCTGTGGAGCCGAAAATGTTGAGACAAGCCTGAAAAAGGAGCATAGCCGCCGCCGAACAGGAGCAGATAGAGTAAAAGGTGGAACGGCTCTTTGTAGCCTCAGAACGGGTATAAAGCACAAGTCCCGCCAGGATACACACAACGGCAACCGCCAGGATGATCCCCAGCTCTTCGTTCAGCATTCCGAAAACGAGATCGCTTTCTGCAGCGAAAACAGAGGTTCCCGAGGTGCCGCCTCCTAACTTTCCGTTTCCGATTCCCAGGCCAAAAAGGCCGCCGCTGGCGCTGTAGCTCAGAACACGCACCTGCTGGTAGCCCTGGCTTTCATTCACATACTCCCAAACGTGCCGCCAGCCCTTGAAACGATCCAGCACATAGGGCCGGAACTGCAGGATCAGAAAGGCCCCGAAGGCTGCTGCAGAAAGGGCCAAAAACAGTGTGCGAAAACTGCCGGAACGCATGAATGCGATCACCAGGAAGGTGACGAAAAAGATGCAAGCCGTTCCGAAATCGTGCATCAGAAAAAGGCATCCCAAGCAGATAGCCGTAAACACCAGAAACCCCGAAAGGTTCCTGGCAGTCTGCAGGCGATCCAAAGTGGAAGCGCCCACAAAAATAAAAGCAATTTTGATAAATTCCGAAGGCTGCACGCTTATGGGGCCGATCACGATCCAGTTTCTGGCTCCATGACTCTCCTTTGCCAGCAGCAGATTCGCCGCAAAGAGAAGGACCGCGCCGATAGCGATCACCATACGGAATTTCATTACCCGTTCCAGATCATTCATAAACCAAATCAAAAAGCAGAAAAGAATAACACCCAGAAGCAGCGCTCCCACCTGCACATAGGTTTCCTTCATAGTGGAGTGAATCAAAGCAAAGGCGTCGGGAGCCGCTTCCCCTTCCTCCAGTTTGGAGCGCATGCCGGAAAGAAGCATCACACTGATGCCCGAAAGCAGGAAACCCAGAGTTTCCAGCTCGAAGCTCACGCGGTCCAGCCCATGGATGGAGTAGAAATAAAGCCCCCATTCCACCACAAACAGGGCACAGAAGGGCGTAATGGGCAAAGCCGAAAACTCTCCGCCCGAAAAGCAGGCCTGCAGAAGCAGAATGAGCTGTATCACCGTGACCCACACCATGAGCCCGGCGGGAGAAGCGGCCCGCAGGATCCGGCGCTTCGGCAGTTTCACCGAAGCCTCCGAGGTGCGCTTGAGCATCAGGGAAGTGCTTCCGATGGTGATCACGTCGCCGGGGTATACGGCTTTTCCTTCCGCAGGCACTTTATTCCCGTTTACCCTTGTGCCGGATTTGGATTCCGTATCCTTTACGATCCAGCCCGATTCCCGGCGCATCAAAACCGCATGATCACGGCTGGCCGTCATATCCGCCAGGACGATGTCGCAGCTCCTGCTCCGGCCCAGGGAATTCTCCCAATAAAGGACAGGAATGGTCTTTTTTGACACCATATTTTCCAGCACAATAACAGGCTCTTCTCTCCTGCGCCCCGCCTTCATGGAGTGGAAGCACCGGGCAGCCACCAAAATCACCAGAAAGGGAAGCAATATGCGCAGAAGAAACAGGCCTGTCTGTATCCAATCGTTTCCGTTCATAGATTTCCTCCAGGTTATAGCAATCCTTCGCCGGGAAGCAGAGAAAACGCCGCCTTCTCCGCTTCCGGGGCATATAGTTCAAAGGGCATCCTGCCTTGATTATAGTATATTTCCCCCATTTTTAAAGAAAAAGGCAAAAACTGTAAACAAATTGTAATCCGCCGACATAAACAGAAAAAAGGGGGAAGAAATCTTCCCCCGCCGTCTTTTGCCTACCCATATTTTCTGCCTGCTAATCCAACCCATCCGTTCCTGCAGCCGCCCCGGGTTCAGAAATCCATTTCATTGCAGCATGGATGCAGATCCCGCATCAGCTTTGGAAGGCAATCCTCAAATGCCACGCCCCAGACAGGATCGATGCCCTCCTCCACCGTTCTGCGGATAGAGAGCGCCGTAAAACTCACAGCCTCCTGCAGAGCCTCCTGCAGAGAAAAATCCCGCAGCAGCGCAGCCAGCAGAACGGATGCAAAGAGATCACCTGTCCCATGAAAATTCCCCCGCTCCCTGGGGGCAAAGGAAGAACAAAATTCCCCCGACTCCCGATCCCAAGCGGCGGCACCTATTTCATTTTTTTCTCCCAGGACGCCTGTGAGCACAACCCGGCGGGGCCCCAGGCCACAGAGCCGCTCCAAAAGTTCCTTGGCCAGGGGCTCCCTGCAACCCTCCTTGGGATATTCCATTCCCAGAAGGAAACAGGCTTCCGTCAGATTCGGGGTAAGGATATCCGCCTCTCGGCACAGAAGCTGCATCTGCCCCGCCATCTCCCGGGAGATATTCCGATAGAGGGAACCGTTATCCCCCATAACGGGATCCACAAGCGCTAAGGTTTCCTGCCCTCGAAGCCTTCGGAACAGAGAAAGCACTTCTTTCACCTGAGCGGGAGAACTCAGATAGCCGCTGTAAAGGCCATGAAAGGGAATTTGCAAATTCGCCCATTGCCCGGAAAAGCCCGCGATTTCCTCTGTAAGATCCCGGCAGGTAACGCCGGGGAGCCCTCCCATGTGGGAACTAAGCACTGCTGTGGGCACCGGGCAGCATTCGATCCCCGCCGCGGCGAGGGTCGGCATCACAATCGTAAGGGCGCATTTCCCAAAACCAGCCAAATCATGCACCGCCGCAACTCGTTTCAAATTTACTTCCTTCTTTCACACAAACCTAATGCCCGCCGGAAGATGCTCTCCAAAGTATTTTTACAGCAAAGCTTTTCCGTGCATCTTTCCAAACAGATTCAGCGTTTTTCCGCCACTTCCCCGGCACGTTTATAGATGCTGTTTTCCGGCACAAAGCCCCGCACGCTGGAAAGAGGATACACGTTTGTGTTCCTGCCGATCACCGTCCCGGGATTCAAAACAGAATTGCAGCCTACCTCCACATGGTCTCCCAAAACGGCTCCCATTTTTTTTCGGTTCACAGGGATTTTTTCTCCCATCACGGAAACCGTCACCAGACTTTTGTCGGATTTCACGTTGGAAGTGATGGAGCCCGCTCCCATGTGGGATTTATACCCCAAAATAGAATCCCCCACATAATTGTAATGGGGCACCTGCACATTGTCGAAGAGAATGACGTTTTTCAGCTCCGTAGAGTTCCCCACCACGCAGTTTTCCCCCACCAAAGCGCTGCCGCGGATAAAAGCACAGTGGCGCACCTCTGTGCCCTTCCCGATGATTGCCGGGCCGTGAATATATGCTGTAGGAGCCACCTTTGCCTCTTTGGAAATCCATACGTCCTCCTGAGGATGGTCGTATTCCGCCTCCGAAAGGGATTTTCCCAGTTCCAGAATAAAGGGCGTGATCCATTCCAGCGCTTCCCATGGGTATGAAAACCGGCTCAAAAGCGGTGCTGCCGCGGAATGGGTCAAATCCAAAAGCTGTTCTGTTTTTAACCCGCTGTATTTCGTATTTTCCATAGTTTATTCCTCCATTTCAGAATGTAAAGCCTTTGATAAGATTTCTGTCTAATAAGTATGCATGCCTTTGGTATATGTTCCCAGGAACCGAGGGGTTCAAATGCAAAAGCGTTGCCGGATATCCTCCCAGTTGCCGTCAAATACAACTCCCTGCATGCCCAATGCGCGAGCCGCCTCCACGTTTTCCTCACGGTCGTCTATAAACAGGCATTCGGCAGGCGAAAGGCCGTATTTCTCAAACAGATAACGGTAGATGGCTGGATCCGGCTTTAGCAGATGGATTTCCGAAGAAATAACAATTCCATCGAACCAGTAAAGAGGGCCGAATCTGGGAAAATACCCGTAAAAATTCTGGCTGGCATTGGAAAGCACATAGAGGCCGTATCCCCGCTTTTTAGCAAAACGCACAAAGCTCTGCGCTTCCTCAAAGGGCTTCATGCACAGCGGCCAGCTCTGAAGGCAATTCCGCAGAGATTCGTGAAGCCGTGGCGGAAGCCTTTTCGAGACGCTGCGGTACATCTCTTCCTCGGAAATGATGCCCAGATCCCGGTCGATCCACTCGGATCCACTGAAAAATTCCTTCAGAAAACGCTTTTTATCTTCTTCCGGCGCAGCAGGCAGAAAATACTCCGTCATGGCCCCGGGGTTATAATCAAAAAGCACATTTCCCATATCCAGCACAAGGTTTTGTATGGCGACCATTTACATATTTCTCCCCTTCCAGTTTCATAAAACAAATACAAACAAGACAGGATAAAAACAGCCTGCCGCTTTTTCGCATCCCGCAGCACGCTGTTCGCCATAACGGTTCTAACGCTTAGTATACCGCAAATTCCCATGAATGAAAAGATTTTCCATGGAGAAGAAGAAACGTAAGAGCTCGAAACCATATAAAGTAGAAAAAATCCTCCCCGGCGCTTTGCTATCCTTTGGGATTGTGCTACAATAAAGGAACACAGCATGAAACGCCTCAAGGCGCTCTGAAATCCATGTTGAATTTATTTCCTAGGAGGATCCATATGGAGTATACATTTTCAAAACGTGTGCAAAACCTGAAGCCTTCCGCCATTCGTGAAATCCTGAAATACAGCTCCGATCCCAATGTTATTCCCCTGGCAGCCGGGAACCCCGCCCCCGAGGCTTTCCCTGTAGACGCTATTTCAGAAATTTCTTCCCGTATTTTTAAGGAAAACCCCATCGCAGCCCTTCAATACAGTGTCACAGAAGGGTATACGCCTCTGCGCGAAACCATGAAGCGGTATATGAAGGAAAATCATACTGTAGGCCGGGATTTGGATGAGCTCCTCATCACCACAGGAGCTCAGCAGGTCATGGATCTGACCACAAAATCCCTCTGTAATGAAGAGGATGTGGTTCTCTGCGAGGCCCCCAGCTTCATCGGTTCCCTGAACACCTTCCGTTCCTATAAAGTGCGCCTGCGGGGCGTGCCCATGGAAAAGGACGGCATGGATATGGAAGAGCTGGAGAAGGCCCTTCAAGAAGAAAAGAAAGCTAAGTTCATCTATACAATTCCCAATTTTCAGAATCCCACCGGCATCACCATGAGCTGGGAAAAGCGCCGGAAGATGTATGAACTGGCCAAAAAATATCAGGTCATGATCCTGGAGGACAATCCCTATGGAGATCTCCGGGTTTCCGGGGAATACATCCCCCCCATCAAAAGCATCGATGAAGAAGGGCTGGTCATCTATTCCGGCACCTTCTCCAAGGTGATCTCTCCCGGCATGCGGGTGGGATATGCCATTGCTCCCCAGCCCGTCATCCAGAAAATGGTGGTCTGCAAGCAGGGCGAGGATGTGCACACCAATATCTGGAGCCAGATGGTCTGCAACGAATTCATAAACAAATACGATTACAACAGCCACCTGAGCCATCTGCGGGAAATCTACCGGAAGAAATCCGCTTATGCTATCTCCCTTCTGGAAGAAAATCTGGCCCCCGATGTAACTTGGGAGCCCATTGAGGGCGGACTCTTTATCTGGTGTACCCTGCCGGCCCAGATCAGCATGCCCGCTTTCTGCAAAGAGGCCGTGCAGAGAGGAGTCTGCGTAGTTCCCGGAAACGCCTTCTTAACGGACGAAAACGAGCCCTGCCAGAGCTTCCGTATCAACTTCTCCACCCCCACGGATGAACAACTGAAGAAGGGAATTGAGATCCTCGGCAAGCTGGTAAAGGAAATGCTGGCCTGAGGCGGCGGAACACACTGCTAAAGCATAGGCTCCATTTCTTGACAAACACCCGGCCGGGCGCTATAATACATACAACATTGTAAGGGAGCGCCAAAAAGTCCAGATACGGGAACACCATTTGCTTCAACCGGCCTCCCCCGAAAAACCGTTGAACGGGAAGAGTACGCACAATCCCTTCTTCTGAAAAGAGAGCTGCCGGAAGCTGAAAAGGCGGCGGAGAAGCTGTGCCGAATGGGCCCGGAAGGGCGGGGCGAACACGGTGAGGAGCTGTCTGTAGCCTGCGACGGGAACTTCACCCGTTATCAAGGAAGCGCGCGGTTAAGCAGAAAAACAGCTGCGCGGAGCAAGAGGGCGTTTTCGCCAAGCCGGGTGGTACCGCAGGAAAAGCGTATTGCAGCTCCTGTCCCAGTTATATGGGGCAGGAGCTTTTTATTTTTCCTTTCCTGCAGAGCTCAGCCGAGGAAGAAATACCCGCATATCATTTTCAACACTTCTGCAATTTCCAAACACAGGAGGAGGATCCTTATGAACACAATGCATACAGAGACAACTACCGAGCGCAAAAAGGTCATATTCAGCGCCATTCAGCCCAGCGGCTCCGTAACCTTAGGAAATTATCTGGGCGCCCTGCGCAACTGGGTCGCCCTGCAGGATGATTATGACTGCATCTTCGCCCTGGCGGATCTGCACACCATCACCGTCCGGCAGGAGCCTGCCAAATTCCGCAAAAACATCCTGGAAGCCTACGCTCTGCTTTTGGCCTGCGGAATCGACCCGGAAAAAAGCCCCTTTTTCATGCAGAGCCATGTTTCCGCCCACGCGGAGCTGGGATGGATTCTGGATTGTTACACCCAGTTCGGCGAGCTTTCCCGCATGACCCAGTTCAAGGATAAATCCCAGAAGCATGCGGATAACGTCAATGCGGGTCTCTTTACCTACCCCAGCCTGATGGCTGCGGACATCCTGCTTTACCAGGCGGATCTGGTGCCCGTAGGCGTAGATCAGAAACAGCATCTGGAGCTTTCCCGGAACATTGCCGAGCGCTTCAACGGCATCTACAACCCCACCTTTACTGTGCCGGAGGGGTATATTCCCAAAACAGGCGCCAAGATCATGAGCCTGCAGGATCCCACAAAGAAGATGAGCAAATCCGATGAAAATGTCAACGGCTGTGTCTATGTGCTGGATACTCCCGACGTCATCATGCGCAAATTCCGCCGGGCAGTAACGGACAGCGACGCCTGCGTCCGCTACGCGGAAGGCAAGGACGGCGTCAACAACCTGATGGGCATCTATTCCTGTGTAACGGGAAAAACCTATGAGGAGATCGAAGCGGAATTTGAGGGCAAAGGCTACGGCGATTTCAAAACTGCCGTAGGCGAGGCTGTGATCGAACACCTCAAGCCCATCCAGGAACGATTCCGCCAGTATATGAGCGATAAGGAATATCTGGCCAAATGCTATAACGAAGGAGCCGAAAAAGCCGAACGGATCGCCCGCAAAACTCTATCCAAGGTCATGCGCAAGATCGGTTTTGTGCCCAGAGGATAAAACATGCGGAAAAACAAGCTTCTGAGAGTATCCCGGAGCTCTCATTGATAGAACGAACTTTGATTAAAATGCAGAAAGGGGACTTTTCCATGCAGCAATCTCCTGTTGCCATACGCAATGAAAAGCTGGGCAGGACTGTCTGTGAAGCGCTTAAAAAGCATGGCTTCGACGCTTTTTGGTGCGCCACAAAGGAAAATGCCCGCAAAAAAGCCCTGGAGCTTATCCGAGAGGGAAGCTCCGTTTCCTGGGGCGGCTGTGCTTCTGTGGAGGAATGCGGCATTCTCGATTCCCTGCGGCAGGGCAGCTACACCCTTATCGACCGGGATACGGCTAAAAATCCGGAAGAACGGGCTGATCTTATGCGAAGAGCTTTTTTTGCCGACTGGTATCTGGCCGGAACCAACGCATTAAGCGAGGATGGCCAGCTTGTCAATGTGGATGGAAACGGCAACCGGGTGGCCGCTATGGCCTACGGCCCGAAAAACGTCCTGGTGGTAGCCGGCGTCAATAAAATCGTAAAAACCGCTGAAGACGCTCTCGTCCGGGCTCGGACCGTGGCTTCCCCTATTAACGCCCAGCGTTTCGGCCTGAAAACACCCTGCAGTGTTACGGGAGCATGTTCCGACTGTGATTCCCCGGATTGCATCTGCAACGTAATCGTCACTACCCGCCATAGTAAGCCCGCCGGGCGGATCAAAGTCCTCCTTGTGGGGGAATGTCTTGGGTTTTAAACGCTTTATATCCATTTATAAAAGAGTGTGAAACAGCAGTTCTGTTTCACACTCCTTTGTTTTTGAGGATATTTTCTGCAGAGGCGGAACCTCTTTATGTTCCGTCCATTATTTCCGTGCAACAAAAGGGATTTAATCTTTCATTGCAACAGGCAACAAATATCTTTTGGAAATAGCAGTTTCAAAAATCAATTTCAATATTATAGATGGTATAATAAATTTTATTAAAAACAAAATTTATATTGACTTTAATATTATTAAATTATATACTATACATAAAGGGTTTATATGCCATACTCACTAAACAAAGATCGGAGGCGGTTTAATTGGCCATTGATGCTCTTCCTCAATGGATGTCTCAGTTCAGCCCAGAGGATTTAGAATTTGTAAAAAGGCTTATTCTTTCCTCCGGCTCCTTAAAAGAGCTAAGCAAATTGTATGGAGTATCATATCCCACAATACGCCTGCGCTTGAACAGGCTCATTGCCTGCATCAAACTGGCGGACTCCCCTGAACCGGATCCCTTTATTTCCTTTATAAAGCGTACCGCTGTAAACGGGAAAATAGACGGCAGCCTGGCAAAGGAAATTATTGAAATGTATAAACAGCGTTCCGCTGGAACAGGAGAAACCAATCCCTAAAGGAGGTCCCGGATATGAATTGTATCGCAATACCAGTACTTGCCACGGCCCCCTTTGTGATACTGCTGGCGGCAATACTCATAATTTCTCAAATTTTTCTTTCAAAAAATCCCCGGCGGTATTTGGGGATTATCCTTCCCATTCTCACATTTGCTGCATCGATAGCGATCTGCGTATATTTCGTGCTGTCCGTTCCCGTAGGAAAATTATACACCATTACCTTGACTAACGGAGAGATGCATACCTTTTCGACGATTGAGGAAATGGAAGAGTATAAAGGCACAGTGGACCCCCAAACTATACAATCGGAAGAATCCATAAGCGACGATGCAGAATCCCCTTCTGCCGCCACATATCTTCAGCCCATACTGCGCTTAGGAGCAGGGATCAATATCATAACTGTGGTTTTGCTTCTTATATACCGGTCAAACAGGCATATCCGCCGTTTAAAGCAGGATACGGATATTCAAAAAATGACGATTCAGGAACTAAAATAGAGGAAAAGCTCCGTAGGGGCCGGAAAAGATATCCCGAGCACACGGCGCCACAAAAGGACACTCTCTTTTTGGCGCCAGTATGCCGGCATCCGCCGCCTATTCTCCTCCCCATACCGCGGGACCGCTCCTCACAGTGACCGAAAGCACGTCGGACGACTCCGTCATATTATAAGGATTTATCTCAAAGAGCAGATTGCCTCCACTGTCCCACCATTTCGCGGATGTATTTTTCAGCGTATCCAGCCGCAGGGCTTCTGCGCCCCCCTGCCGTCCCCGGTTCAGGAAAACCCAACTCCTCCAATTCATCGGCTAACTTCTCAAGCAGCAGGAGCATCTGGCACTCCGGATATTCCTCTACATCTGAATCCGATTCTTTGATCATTCCCCTTTTTCTGCAAATCCGAGAATTGTATAAAAATTATATAATATCAGTTAAGAAATATAAATATTTTATATATAAATCGCTCTCTATGTTTTATATACTATTTCAAAAAGCAGGCTTTCCTTTTGAAAACCTGCTTTTTATATTCCAGAAATTTCAAATCTTTACCGCTTCTGGAGCCGCTTCCAGATAATGCACTTCCTCGGCGATGTTGTTCCCCAGGAGATACACCCGGGGAACTCTTCGGTTCACATCGCAGACAAGCTCATAGTTGATAGTATTTTCCATTCCTGCCAACTCGTCCACAGGAAGGCCCTTCCCAAAAAGGGTGACCTCATCCCCTGTTTTTGCCTGCGGAATATCTGTCAGATCCACCATCATCTGATCCATGCATACGCGCCCCAGAATGGGAGCCCGCTTCCCCCCCACAAGGACGCAGGCCCTGCCGGAAAGCGTCCTGCGGTAGCCGTCCGCATACCCGGCGGGAATCGTCCCGACCACCAAGGGCTTTTCCGCCCGGTAGGTGCAGCCGTAGCTCACTGCCGTTCCCGGTTCTATCCGCTTCACCAGGGAAAGCACGCTTTTCAGCGTCATCACAGGCTTAAGATCCATAGGCTTCCACAGCTTTCCGGAAGGCATAAGACCATACAGAATGATTCCCGGGCGCACCATATCCAGCTGGAATTCCGGATATTCACCGATAGAGGCGGAGTTAGCACAGTGACGAACGGAGAAAGAAATGCCTCTCTCTTCCAAAAACCGAATGGCCTCCATAAAATTTTCAAACTGGCGACGGGTGTAAGCCTCTCCTTCTTCGCCTTCATCCGCCACGGCAAAATGCGTGAAGATTCCTTCCGGAACAAGGCCGGGTAGGCGGCAGGCCTTCTCCATTTCGCCGAGAGAACCCTCATCCCGTTCCGGCTGCTGATAGAAAAATCCTATGCGGCTCATACCCGTATCCACCTTGATATGAATCCGCACGGAAACATGCAGCTCCATAGCCGCATGAGAAAGCTCCCGTGCATATTCCGGCCCCAAAACGGCCTGGGAGATTCCATTCTTTGCCAGCTCTCCTGCACAGGCAGGCGGTGTATAGCCCAAGATCAGAACCGGAAGACGGATGCCCGCCCGGCGAAGCTCCAAAGCCTCCTCCAGATTGGAAACGGCGAACCAGTCCGCTCCCAGTTTTTCATATTCCCGGGCAAGAGCCGCCGCGCCGTGTCCATAGCCATCCGCCTTTATAACGCAGCAGACTTTCACCCCGGGGCGCAACCATCCCTTGATTTCCTGGAAATTATGTCGAACCGCATCCAGGTCTATTTCCGCCCAAGTGCGGCGGGTATGCGCATATTGTTCCTGCTTTTCTTCCAACATCATTCCGTGTCTCCTCCGCCCGTTTCACATTTTGTCTCACAGCCGCATATCGCCGCCCGCCAGTATCTCACATACCGGAACCTGCTCACACCAAGCCCATACACCCGGCCCGCCTTTCCGCTAGTCATGCCGCTGTTTTTCACCGGTGAAAAAGGCCGCAGAAAATCTGCGGCCTTCCTTTTTGTCTACCGGTTTATTTAAAGTATGCCACGCCGGATTCAAAAATCTTTTGATCCTTCTCACCCGGCACATTTCCATACAGATGGCTTCCCTTCCGCTCAGAATGGCCCATTTTGCCCAGAATACGGCCGTCTGGGCTGGTAATTCCTTCCACAGCGCATACAGAGCCATTGGGATTCCAGAGAATATCGCCGCTGGGGTTCCCTTCAGGATCCACATACTGAGTAGCGATCTGCCCATTCTGGATCAGCTCTTCCATCACACCGGGGCTGGCCACAAACCGACCTTCTCCATGGGATACAGGAATAGCAAACACATCCCCAGCGTTTACAGAGGAGAACCAAGGAGATTTCACACTGGTCACGCGGGTATACACCATACGGGAAACATGGCGGCCCAGGGTATTAAAGGTCAAAGTAGGCGCCGCCTCGGAGGGCTCGGTAATCTTCCCATAGGGCACAAGCCCCAGCTTGATAAGAGCCTGGAAGCCGTTGCAGATGCCCAGCATCAGGCCGTCACGCTGCTCAAGAAGCTCTGTAACCGCCTGAGCCACCCGGGGATTTCGGAAGGTGGTAGCGATGAACTTGCCGGAACCATCGGGCTCATCGCCGCCGGAGAAGCCGCCGGGCAGCATGATGATCTGGGATTCCCGAATCATTTTCTCCATTCTGTCGATGGTTTCCTCGATGCCGGCGGAGCTCAAATTCTTCACCACCAGCACACGGGGATCCGCCCCGGCCTTTTCAAAGGCGCGGCAGGTATCGAATTCACAGTTGGTTCCCGGGAACACAGGAATAAACACACGGGGCTTTGCCGCCTTTATGGCGGGCGATTTCCCGCTTCGCTCGTTCCAGAGAGGGACGTTGTGGGTAAGGGGAACCTCCGGAGCCTTATTGGGGAAGATGGATTCCAGCTTACCGTTCCAGGTTTCCTCCAGCTCGGAAAGCTCCATCCGGTTTCCGGCCAGAATGATGACCGGTTCTTCGATCACATCGCCCACAGCCTTTGCAGAAGCAGGGAACGCAGCCCCTGCCCTGAGCTCGGCCACGATCGTGCCGGAAACAGGCGCAAAGAGTTCCTTATGATCCTCCATGTTTCTATCCATGGAAATACCAAGCCTGTTGCCGAACGCCATTTTGGCAGCGGCAGCGGCCACGCCGCCTTCCTTCACAACGGAGGCGGAAAGAATATCGCCCTTTTCCATCAGAGAGAGGATCTCTTCATAATAACCGGGAAGCTTCTCCCAATCCGGAAGCAGAGTTTCTGTGTTTTCCGGCAGAGGGAATACAGCCAGCTTAGAGCCGGCCTTCTGCAAAGCCGCCGTCATGGTGCGGCTGGCTTTAGTCATGGCAACGGCAAAGCTCACCAGCGTGGGGGGAACGTCCAGCTGCTCAAAGGAGCCGCTCATGCTGTCCTTGCCGCCGATGGAAGGAAGCCCCAGCTTCAGCTGCGCCGTCAGAGCGCCCAGAAGGGCTGCCGCAGGCTTGCCCCATCTGCTGGGGACGTCGTGAAGCCGCTCGAAATATTCCTGGAAGGTCAGGCGGGAAGTCATGGGGTCGGCTCCTACCGCTGCCAGCTTGGAAAGGCTCTCCACCACTGCATACGCCGCGCCGTGGAAAGGAGAGAAACGGGAGATCCCCGGGATATAGCC
>URRG01000002.1 GCA_900550095.1 uncultured Oscillospiraceae bacterium | reverse complement strand
GCGGAAGATCACGCGTCTTCCTTCAGGGCCTTAGCCGCGGCGAACACGCGCTTTGCTACATGGTCGAACTGTTCCGGCGTCAGGGACTGGGCGCCGTCGGAGAGCGCCTTTGCGGGGTTATTGTGCACCTCGATCATCAGACCGTCCGCTCCTGCGGCAACAGCGGCCATAGCCAGAGGCTCCACCAGGGAAGCGATCCCGGAGGCGTGGCTGGGATCCACAATCACCGGCAGATGGGAAAGCTTCTTGAAGATCGGCACGGCGGAAATATCCAGAGTGTTGCGGGTGTAGGTCTCATAGGTTCGGATGCCGCGCTCGCAGAGAATGACCTGCTCGTTGCCCCCAGCCATGATGTATTCAGCGCTCATAAGGGTTTCCTCAATGGTATTGGCAAGGCCGCGCTTGAGAAGGATAGGCTTCCTCAGCTTGCCCAGTTCTTTCAAAAGCTCGAAATTCTGCATATTCCGGGCCCCTACCTGGATGATGTCCACATCCTCGAAGAGGGGGAGATGAGCGGTGCTCATGATCTCCGTCACGATGGGGAGGCCGGTGTGCTCGCGGGCTTTTCTGAGCAGTTCCAGTCCGCTGGCGTGGAGGCCCTGGAACGCGTAGGGAGAAGTCCTGGGCTTGAAGGCGCCGCCCCGAAGGAATTGAGCTCCGGCAGCCTTTACCCGCTCGGCCACATAACAGATCTGCTCTTCTGTTTCCACCGAGCAGGGGCCCGCCATGATACAGAGGTTTCCGTCGCCGATCTTCTGCCCGCCGGGAAGAGTGATGACGGTGTCGTCCGGATGGAATTTGCGGTTGGCCTTTTTATAGGGCTCTTGGACGCGTTTGACGCTTTCCACCACATCCTGGGCGGCAATATACTCGATATCGATCACAGAAGTATCCCCGATCAGCCCGAGAACGGTGCTGTGAGTTCCCACCCATGTGTTGACTTTTACCTTATATTCCTCCGCCAGGGCGTCTGTGAAATTTTTTACCTGAGCAGCTGTGCAGTCCGGTTTTAATACGATGATCATGATGCGTACCTCCTGATAAGACGATTCAAAACATACGGTTTGCTTGGCAGGAAGAGGGAACCTCAAAAAAAGCATGAAAAAAACGGAGCTGCCGGCAGCTCCGTTTTATCAGCGCATATAAGTAGGATAATCCCGGCTCCGCCGCCTTACGCAGCGCGAACCTGCTGATTCTGTCTGGAGTTTCTGCAGCAAGAAGAACACGCCGAAAAAGCCCGCGCCATAAAATAGCCGGGAAAATAAAAGCCTGTAAATCGTGTGCTGCGAACTGTCATAGACATAAAAACTCCTGAATCCTTTCAGATACGATTTCTGACGGAAGAAAATCTCCGCTCAGACCATGCTTTTGCAAGATGGTTTCCATCTTCTTGTGGTTTTCATCATAAACGATTTTATTTTGATTGTCAAGGTTTTTTCACACTTTTACAATTCTAATCGATAAAGCGCTCCAAAAGCGCCCGAAAACCTGTAAGCCGATCAGAGTACATTTCAGGCTTCGGCCTGCAGACGCCGTTTTTTGCGCTTGCGGAGGCAGCGGCAGAGGATGTGCGCCGACCAGGCCGTTTACGCCCTGTGTCCGCCCTCCAGAAGGCGGAAAATATCCCGGGCCACGATATTGGCGGGCGCGCCGGCGGGGATCACCATATGGGCCGCGGCCCTGTATCGGGGCATACGCTCTGAAAATAGGGCCCGCATAGCCTCGTCCCTGTCCGGCCTTTGGAGAAGCGGCCGCGCGGTATCGTTTTTCAGCCGCTCACGCAGGGCGGCGAAGGGCACGTCCAAAAGCAGAATGATGCCGGTTTCCGCCAAAGCGTCCCGGCTTTTTTCCCGCAGGACCGTTCCCCCGCCGGAGGCGATCACAAGCCCTCGCTCCCGGGAAAGAACCCTGGCGGCTTCCTCCTCCATTTGGCGGAAGGCCTCTTCGCCCTCCTGTGCGAAGATCTCCTTTATGGCTTTCCCGGCCTGCTTTTCGATGTAATCGTCCATATCCACGAAGCGCCGCCCGGCCAGCTTTGCCAGTCTGCGCCCGATGCTGGATTTGCCACAGCCCATGAAGCCGCACAGGATGACGTTCTGTTCCGCCTGTATGGCTGGGACGGCGGGCCTGTTCGTTCCTTCTCTCATATCAATTTCCTCCAAACAGGCGGCGCATCTCTTTTTCCGCTTCCGCACAGAGGGCCAGGAGCTCCTCTGTTCCATAGCGGGAACCGTCCCAGATCCGGTGGGCCTCAGCCGCCTGTCCCACCAGCATGGCCATACCGCCCGCCGTTTTGGCGCCTGCCTCCTTTGCAAGCTGTAGAAGGCGCGTTTCCCGGGGATTGTATACCGCGTCGAATACGGCTCTGCAGCGTCGGAGTGCGCCGGCGGTCAAAGGGGATTCTCCCTCTTTGGGATACATGCCCAGGGGCGTCCCGTTCACGGCCAAGTCAAAGACGAGCCCCCGGTCTTCGGAAAAGCGTTCTGCTTCTCCCAGCGGGAACGGCTCCGCCCTTTTGCCGCAGGCATTCAGAAGTTCCCCGGCAAGGGCTTCAGCCTGTTCCGCCCGGCGTGCGGCGATGAAGACGCGGCAGCCTTCCAGAAGCCCCTCCAGGGCCATCACCCGGGATACGCCTCCGGCTCCCAATACCAGAAGATTCCCGGAAAGAGGGATGCCTGCGCTCTTGAGGGCGAAGCGGAAGCCCGCTCCGTCCGTAGTGTGGCCGGTCAGGCGGCCGTTTTCATTTTTGACGGTGTTGACGGAGCCGAACAGGCGGGCTTTTTCGTCCAGCTCGTCCAGAAAAGGTATAATTGCCTGTTTATGGGGAATCGTGATGTTGAAGCCGTCCAGCCGGCACAGCTCCTCCATGGCGGAGGAAAGGGATTCGGGGGGGATATCCTCGGCGGCGTAAGAGGCGGGCTTTCCGGCGGCCTCAAACAGGCGGGCGTTCAGGAAAGGGGACATGGTATGCCCGATCGGGTGCCCGATCACGGCGAAATTCCGGTTCATGGAAAAACCTCCTTGCAGCGTGTAAAACGTGCGGAATATATGAATGATGAAAGATTTGGATCGGCGAACCTGCGGACCGTAGGGACCGTATCAGAGATGTGCGAAAATCCTGCGGTCCGCCGTCCCTAAGGAAAAGCCCGGCGGTTCCCGCCCGGCTTTCTCACCGCCTTTCCCAGGGGAAAGGATAAAAGCAGGAAAAAAGAGGGAATTCCTGTACTTTCTGCTGTAAAAGGATCTATCCGGGGATAAAAGAACTATAAAAACTGGAAAATCCTTTTAAAATCATATTGACAAAGTCCGGGTTTACTAATAATATGTGGATAAGGCAGGCGGCAGAAAGGAATTTCGGAAGGCTCCGGCATCCGTATTCTGCGCTTGAGCTGGCTTATTCTAGCACAAAACTTCGCGTTTTGTCCACTTTTGTCCGTACGGGATCCCGGTGCGGAAATAAAAATCCAAGGGAGGACCTGATGAATGGTACTGGAAAAGCTGAAAGCAATCCTGAGCGAGCAGTTTGATGCGGAGGAGGATTCCATAACCCCCGAAACTTCGATCGCCGACGATCTGGGTGCTGATTCCCTGGATGTTGTAGATTTGCTGATGTCTATTGAGGACGAATTCGAGATCGAAATTCCCGACGAGGAGATCGACAACATCAAAACGGTGGGAGAACTTGTGAAATATATCGAAGATCATATGTGATCTTTTGATACTAGGAAGCAGGATACCGCCGTTGGGCTCTGTTATATAGAGCCTAAAAAGACCGCTGTGCAGTATGTGCACGGCGGTCTTTTTGTTTTGCCCATAGGCCTGTATATCTGCCGCAGCCAGGAGAGCATACGGAAACTATACCTTACAGCTCCCGCCTGCGGATTTTCTCCATCTGATGTCTGGGAAAGGACAGTAAAAGTCTTAGAACCGGGCTCTTTCCTGTGGGTGCAGGCAAGGAAAAAGTAAAGATTTTCATTGTGTTGTAAAAACCCCTGTTAGTATATCATTTAAGACGTAAAAATGCAAGAAAAAGGCTGTTTTTGCGCCTTTTCATTCAAAACAGGCCCGAACGAAAATCTTTACTTTTTAGGTCAGAGGATCGAAGGAGGCAGAAATATGCAGGAAAAAAGGCCTGTTATAAGCACGGTTACCCCCTGCTATAATGAAGAGGCGGCCATACCGCTGTTTTATCAGGAGCTGTGCCGGGTGGCGGAGAAAATGGCAGAGGTGGAATTCGAATTTCTATTTGTAGACGACGGCTCAAAGGACGGAACGCTCGAGATCCTGCGAGAGCTGAATCAGAGGGATGCAAGGGTGCACTATGTGTCGTTTTCCAGAAATTTCGGCAAAGAGGCTGGAATCTATGCCGGCCTTCAAAATGCTTCGGGAGATTTTGTGGCCATTTTGGATGCGGACATGCAGGATCCTCCTTCACTTTTGCCGGAGATGTACCGGATTGTGACGGGGGAGGGATACGACTGCGTGGGTACCCGCAGGGTGACGCGCAAAGGGGAGCCGCCTGTACGTTCCCTGTTTGCCAGGATGTTCTATCGGCTGATGAACCGGATCTCAAAAACCGAGGTGGTGGACGGCGCCCGGGATTTCCAGCTCATGAGCCGGAAGGTGGCGGACGCGGTCCTTTCGGTGGGGGAATACAACCGGTTTTCCAAGGGGATATTCGGCTGGGTAGGATATAAAAAGAAATGGCTGGAATACGAAAACGTGGAACGTGTAGCGGGAGAAACCAAGTGGTCCTTTTGGTCGCTGTTTATCTACGCTCTGGATGGGATCATAGCTTTTTCCACAGCGCCTTTGGTTATTTCCTCCATATTGGGAATCCTGCTGTGTGTCGTATCCTTCGTTCTGATCCTGATTGTGGTAATCAAGACGCTGGTATGGGGAGATCCGGTGGCGGGGTATCCCTCCCTCGTGTGCATTATCTGTTTTGTTTCCGGTATACAGCTGCTCTGCATGGGCATTTTGGGCCAATATCTTGCCAAGACGTATCTGGAAACGAAGAAACGGCCGGTGTATCTTATCAGAGAGAAAAAATAAGAGAGGTTTTATAACTGTGGTTCGGGAAAATTATAATATGAAAAATTGGGTGAGACAGCATAGAATAGATTTGCTGTTTTGCGTGATAACCCTTTTGCAGCTGGGACTGCTGCTGTATTATGGCAATGAAAAGGCGTATTTCCAGGGGGATGAAACATATACGTATGGGCTTTCAAATAGCATGGGAGTTCCTTTCTTGTCGGCGGATTCCGATGTATGGAGAACGTCTCAGGATTATAAGGATTATGTCATGGTGGGGAGTGATGAGCGTTTTCGGTATGACTCTGTATTTGCCAACCAGGCAGCCGATGTGCATCCGCCTTTGTATTACTGTTTTATCCATACGGTTTGTTCCTTTTTTCCGGATACTTTTTCAAAATGGTATGGGATTATACCCAGTATGGCGTTCTTTTTACTGACAAATTGCCTGCTTTTTTATCTTTCCAAAAGGCTGTTTGGGAATACGTTAAAATCTGTGCTTCCGGCGTTTATATGGGGATTTTCTGCTTTGGGAATATCTATGGGGCTTTTGATTCGCATGTATATGATGCAGATATTCTGTATTGTTTTATATACTGTGGTGCTATACAGGCTGTTAATGGATAAACGAAAACGGGACTATTTCTATGTGGCTGTAACGGTATGCCTTGGTTTTTTGACCCATTATCATTTTGTGATATATGCGTTTTTGATTTCTGCGGTGTTTTCTCTGTGGCTTCTATATAGGAAACAATTCAGGGATTTTTTACTGTTTGCTCTCAGTGCGGGCGGTGGGATAGCAGCCGGAGTATTGGTTTTCCCACCGTTTTTTCTTCAGCTTACTTCTACAAATAGAGGTGAAGAAGCAGCGGCAAATATAATAAATCTACAGAACCTTTGTGAGAGCTGGCGGGAATATTATAGAATGGTAAACCGATATGTATTTGGAAGCCAGCTGAAATGGATCGCTCTTGTGCTTGCTGCGCTTCTGCTTCTAATGCTGCTTTGTTCCCTTTTGGCCAAAGTGAAGCACAAACGCCGCCCGGAAAAAGCGTTCTATTTTCAGGATATGCTGCAGAAACGCGTTCTGTCGGAAAATACGCGGTTCCTTATAGCGGTGACGGCGGTATGCGTAGTGTATTGCCTGGTGGTAATAAACCTGTCTGAACTTAAGCAGATACGATATATTTCTGGTGTGATTCCGCTTTTATTGCTCGCTTTTTCTGCTGCATCGGTTTCTGTTTTGCAGTATTTTGTAAAACATCCCAATGGAGTTGTGGTGGGGATCGCTTTGTATTTTGCCGTTTTGTCATACACGGCATATAGGGATCATTCTTTGCTGTATGTGTATCAGGATGATGAGCAGTTAACGGCCATGGAAGCGTATAAGGAAGCGACTGGTGTGATCGTGTTTACTTCTCCGAATGCGGCACAACAGTATAATCTTTGTACTATGCCGCTGCCGTGTTATATGATGTTGAAGGAGACGTATCAGGTAGATGAGCGGGAACTGGAAAAACTGGGTTCCGCACTTGAGGGAAAGAAGGATGAACAGATACTTGTATATGTCCGTAAGGATGCGAAAGATCCCAACATCATGCAGAAGGTTTTGCAAAATGCAGGCTTTCGTGGATATAGAATAATTCCCGAACTATCGAGAGGATACACTGCATGCAATGTATATATGCTGACAAATGAAGTGTCATAACGAAAAAGCACTCCTGACATGAACAGGAGTGCTTTTTTCTATAGAAAAATAGAGTGGGTTGGTTTGTCTAAAAATCGCCTGTGGCCTCTTGTATTTATCATGAAAAGCAAGTAAGCTTACCTATAGGAGGATCTTTCTTAAAATATGGGAAAGGTCATAGATAAAGCGGAACAGTGAAAGGGGCAGTTGATATGAATAGGGAAAAATTGCTGGCATATATGGAAAAAAACGGGATCGACGGTTTTTTCATCGCCAAAAAGGAAAATGTGCGATATATAAGCGGATATACGGGGTGGGATTCCTACCTTCTGATAACAAGAGGGACAAGCTATTTTATAACGGATCCCCGATATACGGAGCAGGCGGCCATGGAATGCCCGGCATATACAATCTATAATTGGAGAACGCCGGGGCGCACAGTGGCGGATGCGCTGAAGGCCATAGCGGAAAAGGAGCATCTCAAGACCCTCGCCTTTGAAGGAGACGTGATGAATTACCGGCAGTATTTTGAATGCCGGGAAAAGCTCCGGGCGGAACTGGTCCCTGCAGACGGCGTGATCGAAAAAATCCGTTCGGTAAAGACCCCGGAAGAGATCGCCTGCCTGCGGACCGCCTGCGAAATCTCCTGCAGGGCGTATGAGCGCCTTTTAAAGGAGATTCGGGTGGGCGTGACGGAAAAGGAGCTTTCCGCAAGGCTGGTCTGCTATATGACCGAGGAGGGGGCGGACGCCCAGCCCAACGGCATCCTTCTGATCTCCGGCCCCAGAACGTCTCTTTTGCACGGAGTGGCTTCCTCAAAGGCCATTGAATACGGCGACTTTGTGCTGATGGATTTCGGCTGTCAGTATAAGGGGTATATCTCCGATATGACGCGCACTGTAGTGGTGGGGAAAGCGAATGCGAAGCAGCGGGAAGTATATGAGCTGGAAAAGCGCATGCTGGAGGATTCCCTAAAGGTTATGCGCGCCGGCGTGCCTGCAAGGGATGTGTACAAGGCTTCCATCCGCGCCATTGAGGGGACGGAATATATGCAGTATCATTATTCCAACGTAGGCCACGGCGTGGGGCTGTTTGTCCATGAACAGCCCTTTACGAGCCCTGTGTCTGATGAAATTCTGGAGGAAAACAATGTGCGCACGATCGAGCCGGGGCTCTACATACCGGGATGGGGCGGCGTGCGCATCGAGGATCAGATCTGCATCACCAAGGACGGCTATGAGAATTTCGTCAGCATTCCCCACGACCTGATGGAACTGTGAGGACGGGGCTTCCGGTACCGTGCGGGCCGGGAGCAGGAGCCTTTTTTGCCGGGAGGGGAAGAAGATCCAAACTTTTTCCTCTTTTGGTTTCAGGCCGCCTGAATTGGCTTGAAATAGGCAAAACTTTCTTATATAATAGAATGTGCTTTTACGGGAGACGGGCTTTTGTCCGCCGCCCGTGAGCCGCGCGCTGATCGCCGCCCGGGCGCCATGCGAAAATGTAGGTCCCAGTTTTTTTACATTGCACAGCAGGCGGCGAGAAAATAGCAAAGGAGCGAAAAAGCAGTTGAACGAATTCAGTTTTCTCATCGAGGGAGCGGAGTACATCATCGCCAATCCGAAGATGGCAGTTATGTGGGTCATAGGCGGCCTTCTGATTTGGCTTGCCATTAAGAAGGATTTCGAACCCGCCCTGCTTCTCCCAATGGGCTTCGGAGCCATTTTGGTGAACTTGCCCCTGCCTGGAGTAGTTGGTGACGAGAGTGTCACAGGCATTGTCCAGTGGCTCTATCATGTGGGTATTGAGGCCTCGGAGGCCATGCCGCTTCTGCTCTTTGTGGGCATCGGCGCCATGATCGATTTCGGGCCCCTGCTCTCCAATCCGCGGATGCTTCTGTTCGGCGGCGCGGCTCAGTTCGGTATCTTCTTCACAGTGGTTATGGCGGTGCTTTTGGGCTTCCCGCTTGAGGACGCCATGAGCGCCGGCGTCATCGGCGCGGCAGACGGACCTACCTCCATCATGGTGGCTCAGCGGCTCGAAAGCAATTACTTCGGCGCTATCACCGTGGCGGCTTACTCGTATATGGCGCTGGTGCCGATTATCCAGCCCATGGCCATCAAGCTGGTGACGACCAAGCATGAGCGCCAGATCCGTATGCCCTATAATCCTGCCAACGTGAGCAAGACCACCCGGATCCTGTTCCCCATCATCGTGACCATCATCGCGGGACTCATCGCCCCCGATTCCGTGGCGCTCGTGGGCTTCCTGATGTTCGGCAACCTGATCCGTGAATCCGGCTGCCTGGATAATCTCTCCCAGACGGCGCAGGGGCCGCTTGCCAACCTGATCACGATTTTCCTGGGCATTACGATTTCCTTCCAGATGCGGGCCGAGGCGTTCCTCTCCTGGGGGACCATCCTGATTATGGCTCTGGGCCTGGTGGCGTTCGTTGTGGATACCATCGGCGGCGTGATGTTCGCCAAGCTCCTGAACCTGTTCCTTCCCAAGGATAAAAAGATCAACCCCATGGTGGGCGGCGCAGGTATTTCCGCGTTCCCCATGTCTGCCAGAGTCATCCAGAAGATGGCCCTCAAGGAGGACAACCAGAACCACCTGCTCATGCACGCCGTAGGCGCGAATGTGGCGGGGCAGATCGGTTCCGTCGTGGCGGGCGGTATTATTCTTTCCCTGGCGGGAATGTGGTTTAAATAAGGCTTATGAAGGAAACGGCGAGGGTACGCGCTGAAAAGCGCCGTACCAGAAAGGATGATATATAGAATGAATATGATTTCTGTACTGCTCCCCGCCTTCAGAAGTGCAATGGGCGAAGTGACGCAGCAGGATATTTCCCGTTCCCTGGAACTGATGGGGAAAGGCATGCTGGGGATTCTGGTGGTTATGGTTCTGATCTTTTTTGTGATCAAGGGCCTTAACGCGGTGACCGGGAATAAAAAGAAAGACTGAGACGGAATTCCCGTTTGAAAAAGCGATAAATGGATGCAGTGCTGCAGAGCGGGCGGCTCCTGCGGTCTGCCGGCCGGCTGGGAAGCCGTGCGGCCCGCGGAGCCCTGCGCTCTGAAATTTTTTAAGGAAGCTGAGGGATCGCAGACAATGGCAGAACAGAAAAAAATGGTGGAAGCAATCACTCCCATGGAGGAAGACTTCGCCAGATGGTATACGGATATCGTGAAAAAGGCGGAGCTGATGGATTACACCAGCGTCCGCGGCTGCATGGTGATCGAGCCCTATGGCTATGCCATCTGGGAGAACATCACCCGGAATCTGGACGACCGGTTTAAGGAGCTGGGGCACGAGAATGTTTCCATGCCCATGTTTATCCCTGAAAGCCTTCTGCAGAAGGAAAAAGATCATGTGGAAGGCTTTGCCCCCGAGGTGGCGTGGGTCACCATGGGCGGCGAGGAAAAGCTCGAGGAGCGCCTCTGTGTGCGTCCCACCTCTGAGACGCTGTTCTGCGACCACTACGCCAGGGTGATCCATTCCTGGCGGGATCTGCCGAAGCTGTACAACCAGTGGTGCAGTGTGGTCCGCTGGGAAAAGACCACCCGCCCCTTCCTGCGTTCGGTGGAGTTCCACTGGCAGGAGGGCCACACCATGCATGAGACGGCGGAGGAAGCCAAGGCGGAAACGGAGCAGATGCTCAACGTATACGCCGATTTCTGTGAGGAGGCCCTGGCGATCCCGGTGATCAAGGGCCGCAAGACCGATAAGGAAAAATTCGCAGGCGCGGAGGCCACCTATACCATAGAGGCCCTGATGCACGACGGCAAGGCTCTGCAGAGCGGGACCAGCCACTATTTCGGAGACGGTTTTGCAAAAGCCTTCAATATCACCTTCCAGGGCCGGGACAATACGCCCCAATATCCTCATCAGACCTCCTGGGGGATGAGCACCCGCATCATCGGCGGCATCATTATGACCCACGGGGACAACAGCGGCCTGGTGCTGCCTCCGGCTGTGGCGCCCGTTCAGGTGATCATCCTGCCTATTGCTCAGCATAAGCCCGGCGTTTTGGATAAGGCCTGCGAACTGCGGGACCGCCTGAAGAAAGCGGGCATCCGCGTAAAGGTGGACGACAGCGATCAGACTCCCGGATGGAAGTTTGCTCAGTACGAGATGAAGGGCGTACCTTTGCGTCTGGAGATCGGCCCCAAGGATATGGAAAAGGATCAGTGCGTTTTGGTCCGGCGGACAGATCGGGAGAAGGTGTTTACCTCCCTTGAAAGTCTGGAGGAAGCCGTTGCGGGGCAGCTGAAAACCGTTCACGACCAGATGTATCAGAAGGCTCTGGAGCGCCGGGAAAGCATGACGTATACGGCTTCTTCCCTGAAGGAGCTCAAAGAGATCGCCGATACGAAGCCCGGTTTTATCAAAGCTATGTGGTGCGGGGATCAGGCCTGCGAGGAGAAGCTCAAGGAGGAAGCCGGCGTTTCTTCCCGCTGCATGCCCTTTGAGCAGGAGCGTCTGGGCGATACCTGCGTCTGCTGCGGGAAGCCTGCCAAGACCATGGTGTATTGGGGCAAGGCGTATTGACGCAGCTGCGGGGATGCGGCAAGGCGATTACATTTAATAGAGGATATATGGAAGCGTTCCAAAAGGAGCGCTTCCTGCTGTATTCGGGCACTTCGATTATTTTGCGGGCATTACTTCTGAAAAAGAGTTTGCCTCATAAAAGGGAGGAATCTTTGTATGCAGTATGAGATCAAGGGCGGGAACCTGCCGGTGGTGGTCTGTAATCTGGTTTCCGGGGAGACGATGATCACAGAGAGGGGCTCCATGGCTTGGATGAGCCCCAACATGAAAATGGAGACAACTGGCGGAGGCTTCGGCAAGGCGTTCGGCCGGATGTTTGCCGGAGAGGCCATTTTCCAAAACCGGTATACGGCTGTGGGAGGCGGGGGAATGATCGCCTTCGCTTCCAGTTTTCCCGGCTGCATCCGCCCGCTGCAGATACGGCCCGGCGAAAGCATGATCTGCCAGAAAACGGCGTTTTTGGCCAGCGAAGCGGGGGTGGAGCTTTCTGTCTATTTCCGCAAAAAGCTGGGCGGAGGCCTTTTCGGCGGCGAGGGGTTTATCATGCAGAAGCTTTCGGGCAGCGGGACGGCTTTTATCGAGATAGACGGCTCGGCTGTGGAATACGAGCTTATGCCGGGGCAGAGCATTGTGGTGGATACGGGGTATCTGGCGGCTATGTCGGAAACCTGCAGCCTGGATATCCAGACTGTTCCGGGAATCAAAAACGCCCTGTTCGGCGGGGAAGGACTGTTTAACACGGTGATCACCGGCCCCGGAAAGGTGATTCTTCAAAGCATGCCTTTGAATACGGTAGCGGCTACCCTTCGTCCCTTCTTCCCCACGGGCAATAATTGACCGCTGCTCGGGTAGAGCCTGTCTAAATGCAAAAGATCGAAAGCGGCTTGTATTTTCGTATTCTCGGTAGGCAAACCGTCAGGGCCGTACAGAGGGGCGCCTCAGATTTCATATGGGCTTTTCCTGCATGATGGATTGGCAGATGGCCGGGCGAAGAAATGGGAAAAGGGCAGCTTCATGGAGCTATCCCACGGTAAAGAGCGTTCTCTGGAAGATGAAGAATGAGCACGGCCACAGCTGTTTTGAAGGAGGATGGCAACGCTGCATATGGCGAATGCGGGATTCCGGGCGTCGTTTGCGGAAGGACCTGCGGTGTACAGTCCGGCTGTAAGAATGTGTGGATGACCTGCTGCGCTCCGGCTTTACGGCAGAAGAATGTATCCTTAGCTAAAATGTGGACGGAAGATGAAACGAGTCTTTCAGGAGGGCGCTGTCTGTGCGGCGTTGCTCGGAAAGGGCTCCCGGTTGAGGCAGGGCTTGAAAGAGGGAAGGCGCGGAGGACATCTGGTCCAATGGCCCGGCATCTGGCTGAGGCCTGTGCGGAATTTGTTGTTTACTTGAAACAGAGGCTGCGGGGAATCGTAGAAAAAGCCCCGCCGCCCCGCCCTCCTAACGGACGAAAATATACGGATTGGGATCTGGGGCCGTAAGCTGTAAAAACCTTCTTTCTGACGGCCTTATAAAAGAGCTCCCACCGTTTTTCCCGACTACTTCTCTGTCCGTTAGAATGCATAAAATTGAACGAAAAAATTCTGGCAAAAAAGAGAAAATAAGTGTTGCAATTCATAGGCTCCTATGGTATTATAATTGAGCGTGACTGCGACAGATATGCGTTGAAGCGGGAGGTTGCGGCTGAAACAGGCCGGTTTTTCCGTGGAGTATGTCCGATTTTAAACCGGGCGACAGATATTTTGAGCGTTGGGAATACAGGGTTGCGTATTCTGCGCGTTCAGACGTTTTTTGTGCCTAACACCCGGATTTAACTTGTGAAAAGTCGAATCCGGTTTTTCAATGCCCGGATGCGAAACACCCGGGACCGTGTGCGGAAATGAAAAACGTCGCCCGCCAACTACAACAAGGAGGCGATCAAAGTGGCAGTCAAAGAAAAAATCAGGATAAGAATCAAAGGGTATGATCATCAGCTGGTGGATCAGTCCGCCGAGAAGATCGTAGCGACTGCAAAGCGCACCGGCGCCCGTGTGAGCGGACCTGTGCCGCTGCCCACCGAAAAGCAGGTCATCACCATTCTGCGCGCTGTTCACAAGTATAAGGACAGCCGTGAGCAGTTTGAAATGCGTACTCATAAGAGACTTATCGACATCCTGAGACCTTCCAACAAAACCGTTAAGGCTTTGATGGATCTTGAACTCCCCGCCGGCGTTGAAATCGAGATCAAGCTCTAATGCTTCGGTGCTGATTTGAACCAACCTGCGGCCGAGGTCATGTTGGCAAAAGCCAACCAATAACCTGCATAGGAGGTACATGAAACATGCAAAAAGGTATCATCGGCAAGAAGATCGGCATGACCCAGATCTTCGATGAGAAGGGCAATGTGGTCCCTGTGACCGTCATTGAAGCCGGCCCCTGCGTGATCGCTCAGAAAAAGACCGTTGAAAACGACGGGTATGCAGCGATCCAGATGGGCTATGGCGATATGAAGGCCAATAAGGTAAACAAGCCCATGAAGGGTCACTTTGACAAGGGCGACGTCGCTCCCAAAAAGGTTTTGAAGGAATTCCGTCTTGAGAATACCGACGCTTACAATGTGGGCGATTTGGTAAAGGCAGATGTCTTCGCGGCCGGCGACAAGATCGACGTTACCGCTGTGAGCAAGGGCAAGGGCTACGCCGGCGTGATCAAGCGCTGGAACGCTCACCGTCTGAAGGAAACCCATGGTTCCGGCCCTGTGGCCCGCCATGCCGGTTCCAACGGCGCAAACTCCGATCCCTCCAGGGTGTTTAAGGGCAAGAAGCTGCCCGGCCATCTGGGAGCGGAGCAGGTCACCGTACAGAATCTGGCGGTGGTCAAAGTGGACGCTGAAAACAATCTCATCGCCGTGAAGGGCGCTGTTCCCGGCCCTAAAGGCGGCATCGTTGTCGTGCGCGACAGCGTCAAAGCGTAAGGGAAGGAGGAAATAGAATGCCTAAGGTAGCAGTACTTGACATGACAGGCAAGGAAGTGGGCCAGATCGAACTCAGCGAGGCTGTTTTCGGTGTAGAACCCAACACTGCTGTTATGCTTCATATGGTAAAGAATTATCTGGCCAATCAGCGGCAGGGCACACAGTCTGCTCTGACCCGCGCTGAGGTTTCCGGCGGCGGCAGAAAGCCCTGGAGGCAGAAGGGGACCGGCCATGCACGGCAGGGTTCTACCCGCGCTCCCCAGTGGACGCACGGCGGCATCGTGTTTGCCCCGAAGCCCCGCGAATACAGATACACCGTAAACAAGAAGGTCCGTCGTCTGGCTATGAAGTCGGCTCTCTCCTCTAAGGTGCTCGACAGCGATATGATCGTGCTCGACGCGCTCGCTATGGAAGAGTACAAGACCAAGACCGTCGTTTCCATGCTGAAGGCTCTTGGCTCTGAGAAGAAGGCTCTGATCGTTCTTCCTAAGGTGGACGAGAAGGTAATCGCCTCTGCGAGAAACATTCCGGGCGTAAAGACCGCATTGGCCAACACCCTGAACGTATACGACATTCTGAATGCCGATAAGTTTATCGTCGTGAAGGATGCGGTTGCTCAGATCGAGGAGGTGTATGCGTAATGGCAGCACAGGATATCATCATCCGCCCTGTTATCACTGAAAAAAGCATGAGTGGCATCGCCGCGAAGAAATACACCTTTGAGGTCGCCAAAAATGCCACAAAGATCGATATTGCCAGAGCGGTGGAAGAGCTCTTCGGCGTGAAGGTCACAAAAGTGAATACCCTGCATGTGCGCGGGCATCTGCGCCGCCAGGGCCGTTTCCAGGGATATACTTCCTCCTGGAAAAAGGCTGTTGTGACCGTCTCTGAAGACAGCAAGGCCATCGAATTCTTCGAAGGCATGATGTAAGCCGGGCGAGAGCCTGGAAACAGGGCTGGCAGCGAAACAAAAGGCCCGCCCGCTTGATTTGGCGGCAATCCGCCAAAGGCATGGATGGGGAATTGGCAGTTCCCCGCAAAGCCATCATGAGGAGTGTGAAACCGTATGCCTATTATTAATTATAAACCTACCACGGCTTCCAGACGTAACATGTCCGTTACGGATTACTCCGGTCTTTCCAAGGTTGCTCCCGAAAAGAGCCTGCTGGCTCCTCTGAGCAACAAGTCCGGACGCAACAGCTATGGCAGGATCACCGTCCGCCACCGCGGCGGCGGAAACCGCAAGAAGTACCGCATCATCGACTTCAAGCGGCAGAAATTCGACGTTCCCGCCACCGTGCTCACCCTTGAGTACGATCCCAACCGTTCCGCTTTTATCGCCCTTATCCAGTATGAAGACGGCGAAAAGAGCTACATCATCGCTCCCAACGGCCTGAAGGTCGGCGATGTTGTGGTAGCCGGCGAGACCGCGGACATCAAGCCCGGCAATGCCTTGCCGCTGAACAATATCCCGGTCGGCACCTTCCTCCACAATGTGGAGCTGTATCCCGGCAAGGGCGCTCAGCTGGCCCGCGCGGCCGGCAACATGGCCCAGCTCATGGCCAAGGAAAACGGCATGGCTCTTCTCCGCCTGCCTTCCGGCGAGCTGCGGAACGTCAGCGTAAACTGCATGGCCACTGTGGGCCAGGTCAGCAACATCGACCATGAAAACGTAAAGATCGGCAAGGCCGGCAGAAAGCGTCATATGGGCTGGAGGCCCACCGTGCGCGGTTCTGTTATGAACCCCAACGACCATCCCCACGGCGGCGGCGAGGGCAAATCTCCCATCGGCCATCCCGGTCCTCTGACTCCCTGGGGCAAGCCCGCCCTGGGTTACAAGACCCGTGCTCACCACAACCGTTCTGACAAGTTCATCGTCAGACGCAGAAATGGCAAATAAGGTGTACAGAAAGGAGCTTGTGAATTATGAGCAGAAGCGTTAAAAAGGGTCCTTATGTACAGCCTGTGCTGCTGAAAAGGATTCAGGAAATGAATGAAGCCGGCGAGAAGAAGATCGTCAAGACCTGGAGCAGGGCTTCCGTTATCTTCCCGGATTTCGTCGGCCATACGATCGCCGTTCACGACGGCCGCAAGCATGTTCCGGTATACGTTACAGAAGATATGGTAGGCCACCGGCTCGGCGAATTTGCGCCGACCAGAACCTTCAAAGGGCACGCTGGCTCTAAGACCAGCGGCAGATAACGGCCGAAAGGAGTGTATAGCATGGAAGCAAGGGCAGAACTGAAATACGCCCGTATTTCTCCCCGGAAAGTGTCAATCGTGCTGGATCTGATCCGCAATAAGCCCGTCGATCTGGCTATGGCTATCCTCAAGCACACGCCTAAGGCCGCCTGCGAGTATCTCGAGAAGCTCTTGAAGTCGGCTGTGGCTAACGCTGAGAACAACCACAATATGGATGTCACCAAGCTGTATGTAGCAGAGTGCTACGTTGGACCTGGCCCCATCCTCAAGCGTATCCGTCCCAGAGCCCAGGGCCGTGCGTTCCGCATCGACAAGAGGACTTCGCACATCACTCTGGTGCTCAAAGAAAAAGAGTAAGCTGAAGGAGGTAAATTATGGGCCAGAAAGTTAATCCGCACGGTCTCCGTGTTGGCGTAATCAAGAATTGGGATTCCCGCTGGTTCGCAAAGAAGGCTGACTTCGGTGACACCCTCGTTGAGGACTATAACCTCCGCAAGGTGCTCAAGAAGCAGCTGGGAGCCGCAGGCGTTCCGAAGATCGAAATCGAGCGCGACGCTTCCCGTGTGCGCATCCACATCCACTGCGCGAAGCCCGGCATGGTCATCGGCAAGGGCGGCGCTGAGATCGAGAAGCTCCGCGTGCAGTGCGAGGGCATCCTGAAGAAGCCCGTCGCCATCAATATCGTCGAGGTCAAGAGTCCGGATCTGAACGCTCAGCTGGTAGCCGAGAACATTGCCCAGCAGCTGGAAAAGAGAATTTCCTTCCGCCGCGCTATGAAGCTCTGCATCGGCCGCGCTATGAAGCTGGGCGCCAAGGGTATCAAGACCCAGGTTTCCGGCCGTCTGGGCGGCGCTGAGATCGCCAGAACCGAGCAGTATCACGACGGCACTATTCCGCTGCAGACCCTGAGAGCGGACATTGACTATGGTTTTGCTGAGGCAGCCACCACTTATGGCCGCATCGGCGTGAAAGTTTGGATTTACAGGGGCGAGGTTCTTCACCAGGCCGCCGCTAAGCCCCGCAGGGAAGGAGGCAGTAAATAATGCTGTTGCCCAAGCGCGTAAAATACCGCCGCGTGCACCGTGGCCGTCTGACCGGCAAAGCGTACCGCGGAAATACTGTCACCTATGGTGATTACGGCCTCCAGGCTCTGGAGCCCGCATGGATCACTTCCAACCAGATCGAAGCCGCCCGTGTGGCGATGACCCGTTACTGCAAGCGTTTCGGTAAGGTTTGGATCAAGATTTTCCCCGACAAGCCCATCACCGAGAAGCCCGCAGAGACCCGAATGGGTTCCGGTAAAGGCTCCCCGGAATACTGGGTGGCTGTCGTTAAGCCCGGCAGAGTGATGTTTGAAATCGGCGGCGTTGCTGAAGAGACCGCGAGAGAGGCTCTTCGCTTGGCTGCCCACAAGCTGCCGATCAGATGCAAGTTTGTAACTAAGGAAGAAACGGGGGTTGAGCAGTAATGAGGGCCTCAGAAGTCAGAGAAATGACAACCGCAGAGCTTGAGAGCAAGCTTAAAGACCTCAAGGCCGAGCTCTTCAATCTGCGTTTTCAGCTTGCAATCAATCAGCTCGATAACCCGATGCGCATCTCCGCTGTAAAGAAGGATATCGCCCGCGTTAAGACCATTCTCCGCGAGAACGAGATCAAAAACAGCGCCAACGCGTAACGGAAGGAGGACTAGGCTGTGAGCGACAGAAACATGAGAAAATCTGCAGTGGGCAAGGTTGTCAGCGATAAGATGGACAAGACGATCGTCGTCGCCATCGAGGACAGCGTCAAGCACCCGCTGTATAAAAAGATTATCAAGCGTACCGTTAAGTTTAAGGCTCATGACGAGAAGAACGAGTGCAAGGCCGGCGACCGTGTGCGTATTATGGAGACCCGTCCCCTTTCCAAGGATAAGAGATGGCGTCTTGTAGAGATCATCGAGAAAGCGAAATAAGGTATTTCGCAATAGAGCGAGTTAGGAGGAATGGACTGTGATTCAACAGCAGACCTACCTGAAAGTTGCCGACAACACCGGCGCGAAGGAGCTTATGTGCATCCGCGTTCTCGGCGGCACCGGCAGAAGGTATGCCAATATTGGCGACGTGGTGGTGGCTAGCGTGAAAAAAGCAGCCCCCGGCGGCCAGGTTAAAAAGGGCGATGTTGTGAAAGCGGTTGTTGTGCGCACCGCATCCGGCGTCCGCCGCGACGACGGCACCTACATCCGTTTTGATGAAAACGCCGCCGTTATCATCAGAGAAGATAAGAACCCCAGAGGCACTCGTATCTTTGGGCCTGTTGCCAGAGAGCTGCGCGACAAGGACTATATGAAGATTCTGAGCCTTGCCCCTGAAGTGCTTTGATGGAGGTGTTCACTGATGAGTAAGGTTCATGTAAAAGTGGGTGACACCGTCATCCTGCGCGTCGGCGATTACAATGACAAGTTCGAGAAGGAAGGCAAGCGCCGTACCGGAAAGGTCATGGCTGTCAGCCCCAAGGAAGGCAAAGTCATTATCGAAGGCATCAACAAGGTCAAAAAGCATGTAAAGCCCCGCAAGATGGGCGAGCAGGGCGGCATTGTTGAAGCGGAGGCCGCCGTATATTCCAGCAAGGTGCAGATCGTCTGCCCCCGCTGCGGCAAGCCTACCCGCGTAGGCCATAAGATTTATGAGGACGGCAAAAAGGGACGCATTTGCAAAAAGTGCGGCGAGACGCTGGACGCATAATAAGGGAGGGAATAACGAATGGCAAGACTGAAAGAGATGTATAAAGCCGATGTTGCACCTGCCTTGATGAAGAAATTTTCCTATAAGAGCGTCATGCAGATCCCGAAGCTGGAAAAGATCGTAATCAACGTAGGCGCCGGCGAGGCTAAGGAAAACGCCAAGGCGATCGACGCTATCAGCACCGATCTGGCCGCTATCACAGGCCAGAAGCCCCAGGTCTGCAAGGCCAAGAAGTCTGTTGCAAACTTCAAGCTGCGCGAAGGCATGAATATCGGTGTTAAGGTGACGCTGAGAGGCGACCGCATGTATGAGTTCATGGATAGGCTCTTCAATGTGGCTCTGCCCCGCGTAAGAGACTTCAGAGGCATCAATCCCAACTCCTTTGACGGCCGCGGCAATTACAACATGGGCATCAAGGAGCAGCTGATCTTCCCTGAGATCGATTACGATAAGATCGATAAGGTGCGCGGCATGGATATCTGCTTCGTCACCACTGCGAAAACCGACGAGGAATCCAGAGAGCTCTTGTCTCTCATGGGCGCCCCGTTTGCGAAATAAGGAGGGATTATTGTGGCCAAAACTTCTATGAAGATCAAGCAGAAGAGAGATCCGAAATTCTCTTCCCGTGCATACAACAGATGCAAAATCTGTGGCAGGCCGCACGCCTACCTTCGCAAATTCGGTATTTGCCGCATCTGCTTCCGGGAGCTTGCTTATAAGGGCGAAATCCCGGGCGTAAAAAAGGCCAGCTGGTAAAGCTTAGCAAAGGAGGTAACGGTAATGCAAATTACAGATACAATCGCTGATTTGCTCACCCGTATTCGCAACGCGAATTCTGCCAAGCATGATTCGGTTGACATTCCGGCTTCCAATATGAAGAAGGCGATCTGCCAGATTCTTGTGGATGAGGGATATGTAAAGAATTTTACGGTAGTAGAGGACGGCAAGCAGGGTATCATTAAGGTGAATCTGAAATACGGAGAGGGCAAGAGCCCCGTCATCAACGGCCTGCGCCGGGTGAGCAAGCCCGGTCTCCGCGTATATTCCAGTGCTGAAGAGCTGCCTCGGGTCATGAAGGGCCTGGGCGTCGCCATCATCTCCACCTCCAAGGGCGTTATGACTGACCGTCAGGCCCGCAGGGAGAATCTGGGCGGCGAAGTGCTCGCATTTGTTTGGTAACAAGGGGGTGCAATCATGTCGCGAATTGGAAGAAAACCCATAAATATTCCCGCTGGCGTAACAGTGACGGTAGACGCCAACGTAGTTTCCGTCAAGGGCCCCAAGGGCACCCTGACGCAGAAATTTCATCCCAACATGAACATTGCTGTTGAGGGCAATGAAATTCTCGTGACCCGTCCCAACGACGATAAGGAAAACCGTTCCCTTCACGGTCTTACCCGCACTTTGATCCACAATATGGTGGTCGGTGTGACGGAGGGCTTCAAGAAGGAGCTGGAAGTCAACGGCGTTGGCTATCGTGTGCAGAAGCAGGGCAAGAATCTGGTTATGAACCTGGGATATTCCCATCAGGTGATCGTGCCGGAGATCGAAGGCATCACCATCGAGTGCCCCAGCGCTACTCAGATCGTTGTTTCCGGCGCCGACAAGCAGATGGTCGGCCAGTTCGCTGCGGAAGTCCGTGAGAAGCGTCCGCCTGAGCCGTATAAGGGCAAGGGTATCCGCTATGCTGGCGAGTATGTCCGTCATAAGGAAGGCAAGGCCGGTAAGGGCGCCAAGAAGTAAGAAGGAGTGAATCATAATGGTGAATAAGGCTGACAAGAACAAAGCCAGACTTAACCGCCACCGCAGAGTGCGCGGAAAGATTTCGGGTACTGCAGAGTGCCCCCGCCTGAATGTATTTCGCTCTACCAACAACATCTACGCCCAGATTATTGACGATGTCAAGGGAGTTACTCTGGTAGCTGCTTCCACACTGGACAAAGATTTCAATGGTAACGGCGGAAACAAGGAAGCCGCACGGAAGGTCGGCGAAATGATCGCAAAGCGTGCCGCTGAAAAAGGGATCGAAAAGGTCGTATTTGACCGCGGCGGCTACATTTTCCATGGCCGCGTCAAAGAGCTGGCCGACGGCGCCCGCGAGGGCGGCCTCAAGTTCTAAGTAAGGAGGAATACATTTGGCTAGATTTGATGCACCTCGTTCCCAGCAGGACGAGATGAAGGAGCATGTAGTTGCCATCAACCGCGTCAGCAAGACCGTGAAGGGCGGCCGTATTTTCAAGTTCGCCGCTCTGGTCGTAGTCGGCGACGGCAACGGCACCGTGGGTTTCG
>URRG01000001.1 GCA_900550095.1 uncultured Oscillospiraceae bacterium | reverse complement strand
GCAGGGAGGCCTGCGCGCCGGAAGCCTTTTCCAGCCGGTAGCGCTTCCCGTCCAGACGGCGGAGGCCCCCTTCCAGCGCCTGGGTCCGGGAGGCAAAAAAGAGCTTTTCCCGAAGGGTGAGCTTTTCTTCCGCCGGGCGCCCGTATTCCGGGAAGGCCTCCAGAGATTCCAGAACTTTCCGCAGGGAACGATGGGCCCCGGGTTTGGCCACAATGGGCCCGTCCCCGTATTCCGGCGCGCCCTCGCCGAAATAAGAGGCCGTGATCTTCGCGATGCGGTCTGTGAAAATCTCCTGGCTTCCGGCCGTTACGGCGATCACCATATCCCGCCGGGGAAGCACCACGACCCGCTGGCCGAACATACCGCTGAACTGGTAGCCTGTCTTTTCAAAGCTCCAGAACTGGTAGCCGTAGCCGAAAGCGATGCCGTCGTTTCCTGTGGGGATATGTCCGTCCGTAGCGGTCTCGATCCATTCCTGAGGCACCAGCTGCCGCTCCTCCCCGTTTACGTTCCAGCGGCCCTTCTGCAGCATGAGCTGGCCCAGTTTCGCCATCTCGGGGGGAGTGAGGTAAAGGCCCCAGCCGCCCTTTTCGATCCCCATGGGGCAGGTCTCCCAATAGGGAGGCTTCATCCCCATAGGCTCATAGAGCCGGGGCGTCAGGTATTCCGTGAGGGACATGCCCGTGACCTTGCGCAGAACGGCGCTGAGCATATAGGTGTTCATGCTGTTATAGGAAAATCTGGCTCCCGGCTCATAGGCACAGTCCCCCATGAGGAAGCCGCGGATCCAGTCCTTTTCCGCCACGCTCCCCGCCTCCGCGAACACCGCGCCGCTGGTCATGGTCAAGAGATGGCGCAGGGTCACGTCCCCCATGCGGGAATTTCGAAAGGGAGCGGGCTTATAGGGATAATAGGAAACAAGCAGATCGTCCTCCGAGAGAAGGCCCTCCTCCTTAGCGATCCCCACCGCCAGGCTCACCACGCTTTTTGAGAAAGAATACATGGCGTGGGGCAGCTGATAGGTGTAAGGGGCCCAATCCCCCCGGGCGATCAGTTTTCCGTGGCGGAGGATGATGACGCTGTGGGGATGAGCGTCCTTTTCCCTGTCCAATTCCCTGAAATAGCTTTCGATCACAGAAGAAGGGATGCCCTCCTTTTCCGGCGCGGAGGCGGAAAAGCCCGTCTCTTCCACCGGAAAGGCCGGAGGCTTCTGGGGAATAAACGGATAGGGGCACATATGGCTTACATCCTCACGGAGAAATTTCCGAAACATATCCATGTTCTTCATTTGGCCGATCAAATCCATGCAAGATCCCTCCTGTTTCCTGTTTTATGCTATAATGCTCGCCATCTGACTGCCGGCTTCTGGTTCCTTCCAGTTTTATTCTTCAATGGAGCGCCGGATACTATACCGGAATCCGGGGAAAACCATCTCTTTGCGCAAAAAAGGATCTCAAGGTCTCCTCCTCCCGTTTCTGATCCAGAAAGGCGGGTTTCTCCTCTGCATAGGAAAGGGAAAATTTTTCTGAAAGATGGCGCCCTGCTTCTCTGAGCATTCCCTCTGCCTCCCCATCATCATCGGGGAGAAGGCATATAACCTTTTCCCTGCTTTCCGGCAGGTATCCCCGCTTATGCTTCCCTGAAAGAGTGAAAATCCCTTTCGGCTCTCCTTCGGGGGTCAGTTTCGCTCCCAAGGCCCGAAAAACCGGTTCTGCTGCTTCCGGCGCCACGCCGCGGACCCCGCTTACTACAAAGACACAGCGGGCCTTTTCCAGCATACCATTCAGCTGCCGGAGGAGCTCTCCCTCTTCCTGAACCGCAACGGCCTTCATAAGAGAACCACCCAGCTGCCCCAAGAGATGGAGAATCCTCTTTTCAAGGGGCGCTGTCTGCCCCGCATGGAAAAACAGCAGACCGGCGGGGAATCGGGCAGAATTTTCTGCAATCTCTCCCCGCCCCGCTTTCTTTTTTCCTGTATTTTCCGAAAGGGCCACGGAATCTTCATATTCCCTTTCCTGGCTCATTCTGTCACCGCCCAGCTCAAAAGCCCCTTCTGCAGAGCCTCTTCATAAGTCTCCGGCCAACCCGGATCTGCGAGACCTCTATCCTTCCGATAATTCTCCGGGAATACTGTCTTTGCACCATAAGTGGCTTTGGAAACATCCACAGACTCTGATTCCCCTTCCCGCACTTTGCGGGCAGCCACCACAAGCCGGTAGCCATCGTATTCATAAGAGCAGGTAGAAAGCAAAAGAAGCTGATCCTGCGGCCCGAAGTCTACAGGAATATCTAAAATGGAACGGATCCGGATCTGATAGACATAATTCATAAAATCGCTGTCGTCCTGGAAGGAAACCCTCATAAAATCAAAGGGTTCCCCCTGCTCTGGATCGGTATTCGTCAAAAAGACAGAAATGATCTTCCATTGATTTTCTTCTTGTACTGTGTCAAACGTGAAAACCGGAGCGCTCTTATAGAAATCCAGGCTTTTATAATCCAGCAGATCGGTAAACATAAGCCCGGAGTTCAAAGAGTGTCCAAATAGGATCATGGCCCTGCTGTCCAAATTGCAGCGGGAATCCATAAAGACGCTGCCTGCAAAGGAGTACTCTTTTTTATAATTCCGATATAAATAAAACTGAGAATCACTCTCAGGGGACTGCAAAACCGGCAGGTCTATCACTGTATTAGGCACAGTGATCCATCCCCGGATATCCGGGTTTATCTCCTGCAGCTTGGCAATCTTCACCAAGCGCCCCTCCTCATCCCGCTGGGGCTCTTTCTCCCCGCCGGAACCGGAAGCTGTATTCTCCTCCGATTCCACAGAATGGTAAATCGACGCCAGCTCATCATTATCCTTTGTAACAGCCCCCGGTTTGAGCACATAATCGTTCAAAAGGATTCCCCCACAGACGAGGAATACAATAAGGCATATGAGAAAAAGGAGCTTCAGGATCACATCTCTGGGCCTGTCCCCTTTCCAGGGGAGTACCGCTGCAAGAAAGCAGCGCTTTTTCTTACAGTTTGTACCTACGGCCTCATTTCCGGCATCATGTATATGGGATTCCGTATTTTTTCGCATATCGCTTCTCCTTCTTCTGTGCCTGGGGCCCCTGGTTTTTTCCGGGACCTTTCTGCTGTCTTTGCTATCCATCGGGATCCCTCCTCAGCCGCCTGCACGCCGCAGGCATCGTATCATTTTCAATACCGTATCCGTCCGCATTCTTCATCTAATTTCCTTTTCACCTGCCCATCAGGGATGCAGGGAAGGAAGGTAGGTTACAGCTCCTTCCGGCCGGGCCGCTGGAAATACCTCTGCCGGTTCCTGGGGAAGCCCCTCCACCCGGCGGCGTATCATATCCAGCGCCATGGACGAAGCCCGTATACGCAGGGACTGCCGGGATTTTACTCTCCCCGGCGGATCCATTCGTTTGACCCAGGTATGTTCTCCATCACAGAGAGCAATGAACACCAGCCCTACGGGCTTTTCTGGCGTTCCGCCTCCGGGGCCCGCCACACCGGTGATGCCAACGCCCAAATCCGCTCCGGCAGCCAGACGGATCCCCTCCGCCATAGCTTTGGCCGTCTCGACGCTCACTGCTCCATAGGTGCAAAGCGTTTCCTCAGGAACGCCCAAAAAACGCGCCTTGGCCTCGTTGGCATACGTCACCATGCTCAGCCGCAGCACATCCGAAGCCCCGGGGATATCCGTCACACGCTTGGAGAGAAGCCCACCTGTGCAGGATTCCGCAGCACCGAAGGTCCAGCCCTTTTTCTGCAACAGAGCTACTGCCGTTTCTTCCAAGCAACTGTCGGATGTGCCGTCTCCGTTGACAGCATAGACCACATCCCCCAGCCTGCGCTGTATTTCTTCCACCATGGGAGCGCAGAGGGCCTCCGCCTTCTCCGGGGAAGAGGCTCTGGCTGTCACCCGGATAAACATCTCGTTTTCCTTGGCGTAGGTGGCTGCCGTGGGATTTTCACTCTCCGCCAGATCAGCTATCCGCTCTGCAGCGGCCCCTTCTCCCATACCGAACACCCGCAGCATTCTTGAAAAGATCACGCCCTCTGAAAGCCGCCTCAAATAAGGAACGCCATACCGCTCCAGCATGGGGGTCAGTTCTGAAGGAGGGCCGGGGAACATCATCACCAGAGAACCGCCCTCGCTGTAAAAAGCGCAGCCGGGTGCTGTGCCGAAATCGTTGGGGAACACCTCGCAGCCCTCGGGCAGCATGGCCTGCCGGAATTGGCTCTCACCGCACTCCCGGCCCTTAAAATAGGCCTCGATCCGGCGTTTACTTTCCTCATGAAGAACGAGCTTTCTCCCGGCTGCTGCCGCCACCGTCTCCTTCGTAAGGTCGTCCCCCGTAGGGCCCAGCCCGCCGGTAGTCACTACCAGATCGCTTCGCAGAAGGGCCGAGCGCACCGCATCCTCAAGTCTGCGTGGGTTGTCCCCCACCACGGTGGAATACAAAACGCTAATCCCTAAGCTGTTCAGTTCCCTGGCCACCAGGGCGGCGTCCGTATTGACGGTGTGGCCCAGAAGAAGCTCTGTTCCCACAGCCAAAATTTCCGCTGTCTCCGGCTTCTTTCTCTTTTCCTGCCGGGGAGACTCTGCTTCCCCTTCCACTGTTTTTATTGTATCCATAGAATCCACATTCAAAGGTAACAGCTCCTTTCAGGCCGCTTGTGTTTCAACATAAACGGCCACCTCCCGCTCTGGAAGAAATATCCGCAATTCTTCTCTGTCCACCGCCGCCTGGAACTACGCCGCTTTTACGGAGCAATTCGGGTAATGGAAACATTCTCCACACATTCCCGAATAAGGCTCTCCGCATCCAGAACAGCCTCTGCCTCCAAAACCATAGAAAGCTCCGGCCGGGTTCTTGGGTGGCGGGGTGTAAACACGGTGCAGCAGTCTTCAAAGGGTTGAATGGAAATATCAAAGGTGTCGATATCCCGGGCGATTTTTACGATCTCGCTCTTATCCATGCCGATCAGAGGCCGGAAGACGGGCATGGAGGCTGCGGCATCCGTGCACGCAATAGCTTGCAGCGTCTGGCTGGCCACCTGGCCCAGGCTCTCTCCGGTGATGAGCGCGCCGCATTTCTCCCTGACGGCGATCCGCTCCGCCACCCGCATCATAAATCGGCGCATGATAATGGTAAAATATTCCTCCGGGCAATTCTGCAGAATGGCCTCCTGCACCTTCGCAAAGGGCACCGTAAACATGAACATGCGGCCTGCATAGGCGCTCACCTTCTGCAGCAGATCCTTCACCTTCTGCTCCGCCCTTTCACTGGTGTAAGGAGGGCTGGCAAAATGCACCGGGGTCAGCTCCAGCCCCCTTTTCGCCATGCACCAGGCGGCTACGGGGCTGTCGATGCCGCCGGAGATCAGTATAGCGGCCTTCCCCCCTGTTCCCACCGGGATTCCTCCTGCACCGGGGATGGGCTGGCCGTGAATATATGCGCCGAAATCTCGAATCTCCACCCGAACGATTATATCCGGTTCGTGGACGTTCACCCGCAAATGAGGAAATTCCTCCAGCAGCTTTGCCCCCACCTCCGCGGAAATTTCCGGCGAGGTGTAGGGAAACGCCTTATCGGAACGCTTGGCCTCCACCTTGAAGGTGTGGCAGCGGTTCAGCTGCTCCCGCAGATATTCACAGGCCCCGGGCAGAATGGCATCCATGGATTTTTCCGTAACGCCTGCCCTGGAAAAGGCCACGATTCCGAATATTTTACGAATCTTTTCCGCTGCAGCCTCCATATCGGCAGCATCGTCCTTCGGTTCTACATATACGGTGGATTGGGCTGTGCGCACCGAAAAATTCCCCACCGGCGCCAGCCTTCGCTTGATGTTCTTTAAAAGTACAGCCTCAAAGGTGTTTCGGTTCAATCCCTTTAAAACGATTTCGCCCAGTTTAATCAGAATAATTTCCTTCATACGCCCATTCCTTTATACTATTAGTAGTAAATTATAAATTTATAACGCACTAATGTTGTTCAACTCAGTTTCCGCAGGCGGGAAACCCCTTTTCTCGCTAAAATAGAAAGGCCCTCCTCAAGAGCGGAGGTAAAAGCCTCCACGTCCTCCTCGGTATTCATACGGGAAAAGCTCACCCGCAGAGAGGAAGTAATCTCCTCCTTTGGCAGCCCCATAGCAGCCAGCACATGACTTTCCTTTCCTTTGGCGCAAGCGGAGCCCGTGGAGACAAACACGCCCTTTTCCGCCAGAAAATGCAGCATAGTCTCTGCCCGAACGGCGCCTGCCGAAAGGTTCACAATATATGGGAGCCCTTTTTCAAGGGAGTGGATCTTCACCTCCGGCATAGTGGCCAGCTTCTTCCTTAGAAGAACGTTCAGCCCGCGGATGCGTTCTTCCTCTTCCCTGAGGTTTGGAAGGGCCTTCACGGCCGCCCTAAAAGCGGCAATCAAAGGCATGGGCTCCGTTCCGGGCCGGATATTCTGCTCCTGCCCTCCGCCGAAAACACGAGGGGCTAGATGCACACCCTTGCGGATATAAAGCGCGCCGATTCCCTTGGGGCCGTGAATTTTGTGGCCGCTCACGGTCATCAGATCCACCCCCGCCTGGTTGGGACGCAGAGGCAGCTTTCCAAACGCCTGGACAGCGTCCACATGGAAGAGAGCCGGCGCCCCCTTTTCCCGGATCGCCCGGGCTGCCGCTTCCAGAGGCAAAATAGAACCCACCTCGTTATTCACAGCCATCATGCTCACCAGGATGGTATCCTCCCGCACCGCCTCATACACCTGCTCCGGTGTTATCCAGCCGAAGCGATCCGGCATGAGATAGGTTACGGAAAAGCCTTTCTTCTCCAGCTGCTTCATGGCGTTGAGCACAGCGGGGTGCTCGATCGCCGTGGTCACAATATGCTTTCCCCGGCGGATCCTGTTGTAGGCCGCTCCAAAAATTGCCAGATTATCTGCTTCCGTTCCCCCGGAGGTAAAGACAATCTCCTCCGGCCGGCAGGAAAGAGCTCCGGCCACTGCTTCACGGCTTTTTTTCAACTCCTGTTCCGCCAAAAAACCCATGGTATGGAGCGAGGAGGGATTTCCCCAGTTTTCTTCCATAGATCGGGCGGCTGCTTCCACCGCCTCCCGGCAGGGCCGCGTAGTAGCTGAATTATCCAGATACGCCCGGATCTCCGGTTCTCCCCGCTTTTGGGGAGAAAGCTCCCTTTTCTTATCAAAACCTTGCTGCATATCCTTCTCTTCTCCTTTACAGTTCCCTTCAGCGCGGAAATCCCGCCTGGGGGAACACACGCTTTCATGGCACATTATACAACAAACAGACCCGTTAAGCAAACTTCTTTCCCACCATGTTCTCCCCACCACAGGCGAATTTTCCTCTGGGTTTCTACCTCTTGCCACAAAGAAGCTTCAATGATAGAATGAGGAAAAGAAACCCGGATTTTCATCTCATCCGGCGTATGAACCCCTACCTTCCGGGGGTACATTACACTATAGAGGCACAATTACAGTACGCTGCGTGAGTGCATGCTGAGACTGGAGGTCTTTTTATGGATATCCCCGCCCTGGTTTCCCGCCAGAGGGAATACTTCCTAGGCGGCGCCACTCTGGAACCATCGGAAAGAAAGGAATCGCTCCTGCGCCTGCAGAAAGCTATTCTTGCCCGGGAAAAGGAGATCGCAGAAGCTCTTCACGCCGATCTGCGCAAATCCCCCTTTGAAAGCTACATGAGTGAAACCGGCATGGTGCTGGATGAACTCCGCTATATTGCAAAGCATCTGGAAAAATGGGCAAAGCCCAAACGGGTGCCTACTCCTCTTTCCCAATTTCCCAGCCGAAGCTTTATCTGCAAGGAGCCCTACGGCGTAACGCTGGTCATGTCCCCTTGGAACTATCCCTTTCTATTAAGTCTGGATCCTCTCATCGGATCCATTGCCGCGGGGAATTGCGTCATTCTGAAGCCCTCCGCCTATGCGCCCCATACCAGCCATCTGCTGGCAGATCTCATTTCCTCCGTTTTTTCCCCGGCTCATGTAGCTGTGGTGGAAGGCGGGCGGGAGGAAAACTCCAGCCTTTTGGAGCAGCGCTTCGATTTCATCTTTTTCACCGGCAGCGTCTCCGTAGGGAAGCTGGTGATGGAAAAGGCTGCCCAAAACCTGACTTCCGTGGTTCTGGAGCTGGGGGGCAAAAGCCCCTGCATCATCGACGAAACGGCGAATCTGCCTATGGCGGCCCGGCGGCTGGTGTTCGGAAAGCTTCTGAACGCCGGCCAGACCTGCGTGGCCCCGGATTACGTGCTTGTAAAGCGGGAGCGAAAAGAGGACCTTATAAGCCTTCTGAAAAGCAATATACAGGATGCCCTGGGGCAGAATCCCGGGAAAAATCCCGAATTTCCGAAAATTATCAACCAAAAGCATTTTCAGAGGCTTTGCGCTATCCTGGAGGGGGAAACCATCCTTCTGGGCGGAGAAACCGATGAAGCGGCGCTGACCATAGCTCCTACCGTGACAGAGGCTTCGGCGGAAAGCCCCTCTATGCAGGAGGAGATCTTCGGGCCTATTCTTCCCATTCTTACCTATGACAAACCCGATGACGCCATCCGCTTCATCCGGGAGCGGGAAAAGCCTCTGGCTCTCTATCTGTTTACCGAAAGCAAGGCCTTTGAGAAGCGTATCCTGCAAGAGGTTTCCTTCGGCGGGGGCTGCATCAACGATACCATCATCCATCTGGCCACCCATCATATGCCCTTCGGCGGCGTGGGGCACAGCGGCATGGGCTCCTATCACGGCAAAAAGAGCTTCGATACCTTCACCCATGAAAAAAGCATCGTGAAAAAATCCTCCTCCGTGGATCTGCCCGTCCGCTACCATCCGTATACGGAAAAAAAGCTGAAAATGCTGAAAAAGTTCCTGAAGTGATCAGAAGAGGAGAAAACCGGCGGAAAAGCCTTTCCACACCGGCAGAAAGACAGATACAGACAAAGGCAGGGAGCCGGACGCTCTTGAACAGCGTCCGGCTCCTTTTGTGCTTTCTTTTTCCGCTTATTTACGTTCCCCTGCCGCCTTATGAAAAATGCAGGTCGGATTCGCTCACATAGTAGAGGCGTTCCAGCCTTTCATCGGTGGAAGGATCCTCGTATCCCATCCGTATCCATACGTTGCCGCCCGTATCCCTGGATACATCCTTAATCTGATAGAGCTCGTCATCCGCAGAGAAGGAGCCCTCCCGGATATCTCCGGTCTTCACATCCACAAGATACAGCGCGTTGCCCTCGTCATACGAACGATACAGCAGCTTGGTTTCCGGAATCTGGGCCGTTTCATACGCCATCCTGGCCGAATCGTCTTCCAGAAGCCTTTCCACGCCCTTATCCGTGACTCTCCCCAGGAAAGAGGCAAAGCTGGCGTTCTGGTAATACAGAAATCCGCTGGAATATATGAAATTCATCGCAAATTGGTTCTGTCCCTCTTCATCGGTTACGCCGGAAATATACCTGGAACCCAGAAACTTCATATCCCTGTCGTAAACGTCCACACGCAGGTGCGCGGGCTCCTTACTCCTTCCCGTGTCCGTTTCCAGCATCAAAAGAGAGATCGTATTCTCGTCCGCCCACAGGCTTCTCAGCATCTCCCTTTCATCGCTGGCAGCGTTCCAGGAAATGCGCATAAGGGTCTTCATCTTTTTTTCGGAGACATCATATTCCTGTATGCAGGCCCCGTTTTCTACGCCCTTTGCAAAGAACAGGCTGTCCCCCACGCCGGCCATGGATTGAAAATAGCCTCCGTCCGCTTCGGAGTATACCTCCGACATGGTGTGGTTCTCCAGGTCCAGATCCAAAAGCTTCACAACGCTCTCCTCTTCCGTGGAGGTCACCTCAAAAAAGAACAGATGGTTCTGAAGAAGGACGCCCTTCGACTGCATATAGTGATTCTGGACGGCGCCTATTTTTATATGTTCCCCGCTGGAAACCGTATACAGATAATACTCTATGTCGATTACGCCCCCCGAAATATCAAGACCTATACGGTCGTCCACTCTCTTTGTATACACAAATCCGCCCTCCGTTGGGTAAACCGGCCCGGACTGCTCCAGCTCCCCGATCTTTTCGTTCCGGGCGTTATAGATGGGAACGGGAGCGTAGGGGTACTCTGCGGCAGCAGCCGCTCCTTCCCCGCCTGCCTGCGGGGAAGCTTCTTCCGGCCCCGCGCAGGCCCCCAGGCCCAGAGCCACCGTCAAAACCAACAGGAAAGCCAATATTCTTTTCATTTTTTCCCCTCCGATCTGTGGGCGCGCCGGTATATCCGTGCGGGACGGCGCGCCGCAGTATTTTTCCGGAACGGCGCTCACAAAAGCGCTCCGTGATATTTGCTCTTATTTCCCGCCGCGCCGCCTATGCCATGTTTTTCCTCTCTCGGTGCAGCGATCATTCTGAAAATTTCAAATCGGATTCGCTCACATAATAAAGGCGCTCCCGCTTCTCATCGGTGAGGGGATCCCTGCTCCCCATGCGTATCCATACGTTGCCGCCTGTGCCCCTGTATACGCCGTGGATCGTATAGCTTTCGTCATCCGCAGAGAAGGAGCCCTCCCGCATATCGCCGGTCTCCGTATCCATACGATACAAGGCGTTGCCCTCATCCAGGCTGTATAAGAGCTTTGTCCCCGGGACCGAAGCCGTTTCCCGGGCCATTCTGAACGAATCGTCGGGAAACATGAGCATGATCAGGCTCATGTCCCCAACCTTCCCAAAAAATTGGGTGGAGCTGTTGTTTTGGTAATACAAAAGGCCGTCGGAATACAGAAAGCCGGTGACGGTTTGGAGCCGTTCATCGTCTTCGTCGGAAACATCAGAAATATCCCTGGATTCCAGCAGCTTCATGTCCTTGTCGTAGACATCCACCCGCAGACGCGCGAAGGGCTCTATGATCGCCCCGTCCTCCTCGGTCTTTATTTCTTCCGCTTCCAGCATCAAAACAGAGAGCGTGTCCCCGTCTGCATAGAGATACTTTACCATCTCGCCCACGTTCTTCGCACTGTCAAAGGAAAAGCTTTTGAGGGTCCTCATTTTCTTAGAGGAGGGATCATATTCCTGTATGCAGCTCCCATTTTCCATAGGTTTTGCAATAAAAATCCTGTCTCCCATGGCAGCCATGGGGTTATAGTAATCCCCGCCTTCCTCTGCATACGCCTCCGACATGGTGTGATTTTCCAAATCCAGATCCATCAGCCGCAGAACATTCCCGTCGTCCGTGGCGGTCACTACAAAAAAGAACAGATGGTTCTGAAGAAGAACGCTCTGATCGGATTGTATAAACCAATCCTGAACAGAACCTATTTTTACACTTTCCCCGGTGGAGGCCGTATACTGGTAATATTCCATCGCTTCCCGGTTCTCGGCCCTTTTTGTATACACCAGCCCGCCTTCCGTTGGGAAAATCTTCCCGGACTGCTCCAGCTCCCCGATTTTCTCATTCTGCGCGTTATAGATGGGGACAGCCGCGTAGGGATATACGGGGGAGAAGCTCTCTCCTCCCCTGTTTGCCTGCGAAGAAATCTCTTCCGGCCCCGCGCAGGCCCCCAGACCCAGGGCCACCGTCAAAACCAGCAGAAGAGCCAACACCTTTTTCATCTTTTTCCCTCCGATCCATAGGGCGCCTGAGCCTGCGCTTTATGCCGGGCTCAGGCGCACAGACGCCCCGCAGTATGGAACCGGGCCGGCGGCCTGCAAAAATCTGGAGGCTTTAAGCCCCGGTACGCCGCGCTTCCCGTTTTCTCCCCGGCGCGAAACGGCTTTATGAAAAATGCAGGTCGGATTCGCTCACATAGTAGAGGCGGGGCTCCAGCTCTGCGCCAGTATCCGGATGCCGGTATCCCATAAGCATTATCACATTGCCGGTTGCGTCCCTGTACATATTATAAAACTGGTAACGTTTATCGTCGGCAAAGAAGGAACCCTTTCGAATATCCCCGGTCTTCATATCCACAAGATACAGAGCGTTGCTCTCGTCATACAAGCGGCACAACAGCTTAGTTTCCGGAACCTGAGCCGTCTCATATGCCATTACGTACAGACTGTCTACATCCATACATTTTTCCAAACCTGTATCCGTGACTCTTCCTAAAAACCTCGTCATGCTGAAGTTTTCATAATACAGAAGGCCGTCGGAAAAGACAAAATTGGATACACCCTGGCGCAGCTCGTTAGGATCCGCTGAAATATCAGAAATATCTGCGGAATTCAAAAGACTCATAGCGGTATCATAAACATTCACCTGAAGCCGTACGGAATTCTCATCCTTTATAACAGGCATCAAAAGGGAGATCGTATCCTTGTCTGCACAGATGTGCCTAACCGCTTCGCCTACGCCTCTTGCATCATCAAACGGAATTCTTTTGAGATCCTTCATTTCATTTGTCAGGACATTATATTCCTGTATGCAAGTCTCGTTGGTCAGCGCCCTTGCTATCAGCAGTTTATCCCCTGAACCAATCATTGTATTATAAGGGAATCCCCCCTCTTCGGAAAACACCTCAGAAAGAGTATGATTTTCCAAATCCAGATCCAACAGCTTCAAAATCTGTGTTTCCCCGCCCCCGGTCATTACAAAGATGAACAAATGATTGTGAAGGAAAACAGCTTCGTTCGGCTGCATAGCCCAATTCTCAACAGAACCCAGTTTCACGCTTTCCTGATTAGAGACTGTATACTGGTAATACTCCATCGCGCTTCCGCTGTGAACCGTATACACAAAACCGCCGTTTGTCGGCATGACCGTTCCAAAAAGATTGATTTCCCCGATCTTTTCATTTTGGGCGTTATAGATGGGAAGAAGCTCGTTGAGTTCCTCTCCGTCCGCCGACCCAATGCCTGCGGCTCCAGCGGCGGTTCTGTCCGTCTGTGAATATAAGGGTTCCCGAGCGTCCCCGCAGGCTGTAAGGCATATTGTTATGAGGAAAATCAGCAGGAATGCCAGTGCTTTTTTCATTTTTTCCCTCCAAATCCTAAAGCACCTATTTAAAAACAGGTATCAAACTACCAAACCAGGTTTTCACAGACAGTGGACAAAAAGCTCGTATCTTTAATATAGTAATATGGCCACCCTTGCTGCGTTCCGCCCAGAGGATCCGCGAATTGGACCTTCGATTTATCGCTGTAAATTGCATTGATAATCAGGCAATGACCTTTTGTCCCATAATGCCATTTTTCACCTAAAGGATTAATAATACACATAAACGCGGGCACCTTATTTGTTACAACAGCATTATAAGTATAGAGCTCTATAGAAGACTTCGTAGGCTTGTCTTTGCGTACATACCAATATTCGTTCTGCATCGCATCCATATAAGGAGCAATTTTAGAACTTTCTGTGCCTACAGCCATTATAGTTCCCATATCTTCAGCGATTTTACTTTGCTCATACGTAGCCCCCGTGATATATTTGAGCGCACTTTTTACACAGGCAGGTACGCAATACCAGTCATTTTCCTGCTGATAGATTGTAAAAGTCCCAGGAAGCGATATTTTGGTTACCACCCTTGGTTCAGGAGCGTTTTTTAGTTTTTCAACAGCTTCCAGCTTTTCCTCAAGCTTTAAAAGCTCTTCCTCCGTAAACTCCTGGGATCTGTCGTTATCAAAGATAACGCCCGTGTATATTTTCCCGTTCTCCTCTTCCGGTTCCGTTTCAGATTCCGTGTCGGCATATCTCCCCTTTCCGTCAAAACGCTTTCCGGCCGGTGGCCGGTATGCCGGGTTTTCTCCCTTTTTGTACCTCCTTTCAGCTTTTGTATTTGCAAGCCCGCCGTTTTCCACAATCCCCGCCTGGATCAGCGGGAAACCGGCTTTTCCATTATGTAATCGTCCATAAAAAAACCTCCCCCGATATCCGCCTTCTGTTCCCTTACGATTGTAAGCCCCATAGCTTTATAGGCCGCGATGGTGTTGTCATTATGGCGGTTTACCGTCAGCCATATTTTAGAAAGCCCTCTCTGTCTGCAGAGATCCTCCAGAAAATTCATGGCCTGCCGGGCATATCCCTTCCCACGATTTTCCTTCTGCAGATAAAGCTTGCTGAGAAAAAGCTCCCCGTTTTCCGCGTGAATTCCTGTGTAGCCCACGGCTCTTCCCTCCAAAAGGAGCAGGAAATACTCATACCCCTGGCGGAGCTGTTCCGTCACCGCAGGCACGGACTGGAATTTTTCCACCATATACTCCACTTGCGCCCCGCCGATAATGGGCGTGAAATGCTCATGCCAGATGCCTTCCGCAAGAGTGCACAGTTCTTCTATATTACCATCTGTTTTTACAGGATAAAATTCAACTATATGGATTCTATCTTTCATAGTAGCAATATTCCTTTCTGCTTTCTACATCATATGTTGGTAGTTTTCGATCCCTCTCATGCTTCTGTAGATAGGCCGCCCATAGCATAAGAGAGAATCTCCCCTATGAGAGACGGTGCATACCGCCTCCCAACCTGAAATTGGTCCTCATCCCTTTGCAATTCTCCATGCCGGAAAATCATACCGGCACTCTCTGCGCGTAGGCGTTTCACGCCGTTAGGGAGGATTTCTCTTATAAACAGCGAATTTCACGTTGTTTATATCAGTATACCACATATTTTCCTTCACGGATTATAATTTTAAAAATTTTATAAATATTTTTCTTATATTCTGAAATTTTTCTTCTCTTTTTACAAGAGCGTTGCAAGAAAAGCAAGGGCGGTTTATAATATCCTTGCAAAGACCGGCGGGGAACCGCCGCTGAAATATTAAGGGGGAATAGTATGACCATGCCGCAGTATACACCTGCCGGAAATAAAAAGAACGCCGGGAAACGTATTGGCATTATCGGTGCTATGGATATTGAAATCGAAAAAATCGTCTCCACTATGGAGAACCACCGGGAGGAACATGCCGGAGGGCTTGTTTTTCATCTGGGGATCATCCGGGAGCGGGAATGCGTGGCTTCCGTCTGCGGCGAAGGAAAGGTAAATTCCGCCGTCTGCGCCCAAACCATGCTTTTGCGATACAACCCCTGCTGTGTCATCAACGTAGGCGTGGCGGGAGGAATTGGGGAAGGTATCGCCATCGGCGATCTAGTGGCAGCTTCTTCCGTTGTGCAGCATGATTTTGATGTAACAGCCTTGGGCTATAAGCTGGGGGAGATACCTTCCCTGAAAGAAGTATACCTTCCCACAGATACGACTCTTACCGACCTGGCCCTGGAGTGCGCCGCCAAAGTGTATCCCGGCGGGCTTCACAAGGGCGTGATCGCTTCCGGAGATCAGTTTATTGCTGGGCCCGAAACCTTCAAGCGCATTCGGGAACAGTTCGACGCCCTGGCTTGTGAAATGGAGGGGAGCAGCATCGGGCAGGTTTGCGTTATGAATCAAGTTCCCTTCACTGTGCTGCGGGCCATTTCCGACAATGGAGACAGCACCGCCCACGTGGACTATCCTCAATTTGCCCGGGAGGCCGCAGAAAAGTCTCAAAAACTCATGGTTGAGCTTATAGGCCGCCTTCCTGAGGCCTGAGCTGGAATTACTGAAGCTATTACCGTCTTTCTGAAAAGCAGAAAGCCATATAACTTTGCAAGGAGGATTGTATGACCATGAAAATCATAGATATTTCCAGAGAATTGATTTCCGCATCCGTATATCCGGGGGACCCTGCTCCTCATCGGGAGATACTCCGCCGGATGGAGCAGGGCGACATGTGCAACCTTTCGGCCTTTTACTCTGGCTGCCATTCCGCCACCCATCTGGACGCTCCCCTTCATTTTGTAGAGGGCGGCGAAACCATCGACCAGATTCCTTTGGAACGCTTTTACGGCCCCTGCTCCGTGGTGGACGCTGTTGGCCTTATCACCGGGGCGGATATAGACCGCATCATAGGTTCCTGCCAGAAAAAAATCCTCTTCCGCGGGAACGGGGAGGCCTTTTTGACTCAGAGCGCCGCCTTCGCCCTTTCGGAGGCCGGAGTGGAGCTGGTGGGTACCGACGCCCAGAGTGTGGCCGCCGCCGGGGATGAAACCGCACCTCATGTGGGCCTTTTGGGGGCCGGTATCATCGCCCTGGAAGGGCTCGACCTCACAAATGCTGAACCGGGGGAGTATATTCTTTGCGCCTTCCCCCTTTATCTCGCAGGTGCGGAGGCTTCTCTCACCAGAGCCGTGCTGCTGAAAGAGGAATAAAGAGAAAAGCTTCTTTTGCTTTTGCATATACTGCGAAAACAAGCTGCCCGAAAGGTGTTTGACCTTCCGGGCAGCTTATTTCTTTCTTATTCCTTTACCTGTATATCTCCCAGGGCATCCGCCAGCCGTTTCAACGCTTCGCCCAGAACATGCTCGGGGCAGGCGATGTTGATGCGTTCGAAGCCCTCCCCTTCCTTGCCGAAGATATAACCCTCGTCCAGATACAGGCCATGGGAGACCATTCTTTCTTCCAGCTCTTCTTTGGAAAGGCCGGAGCGGGTAAAATCCACCCATTTCAGATAGGTTCCCTCCAGGGGAGAGGCCACGGCCCAGGGCAGGCGCTCCTTCAAGAAGCCGTCCACCAGATCGGAATTCTTCTTGATAACCTGCAGGCATTCATCCAGCCAAGGCTCCGCCCCGGTATAGGCCGCTTCACAGGCCCTGAATCCCAGAAAACTCGGTCCGCCATGAAGCTCCTTGCGAAATGCCTCCCGCATATCGGGATCCGCTATGATGATATTGGAAGTCTGCATGCCCGCGATATTAAAGGTCTTGCTGGGGGCCGTGCACACGACGGTGCGCTTTTGAAGCTCCGGCACAGCCTTCGTAAACACCGTGTGGGTGCAGCCCGGCATGATCAGGTCAAAATGGATCTCATCAGAAACCACCAGCAGATCGTGCTTCAGGCAGATATCCCCCAGCTTTCTGAGTTCCTCCTCACTCCAGACACGGCCCACCGGATTGTGAGGGCTGCAGAGGAGAAAAATTTTATTCTCGGGCGCCGCCGCGGCTTTTTCAAAGGCCTCAAAATCGATCTCATAGCGGCCGCCATTGTTGATTAGGGGGCATTCCACCGTATGGCTGCCCTTTTCCCGGGAAGCTCCGAAGAAAGGCGGGTAAATGGGAGGCATAATGATAACGCCGCAGTTCTCCCCGCCAAAGGCCCTTACCGCCGCTCCCAAAGCGGGCACAACACCGTTGGAAGGGCAGATCCACTCCTTTTCGATCTTCCAGCCATGGCGGCGTTCCATCCAGGAACACACAGCCGCCTTATAGGCCTCGTTCATGCAGGTGTAGCCCATTACCTCCGTATCCAGAACTTTTTTCAGCCCGTCCCGGATCTCCGGGGCCAGGGCAAATTCCATATCCGCTATGGAAAAGGGCACTACTCCCTCCGGAAACGCGCCGTCCTTTCCGCGGATCAGCTCCCACTTTTCCGCCCCGGCCTCCCGCCGGTCCACCAGTGTTTCAAAATCATACTGCATGATGGCAGCCTCCCTTTTCTTCTCTTTCTGCTTCCGCATATCCGCGGCAGCATACCTTTTCTATCCGCACTGCGTCTCTTTGCCTGCCGGCATATCAGGCCGGGGACGTCCCCCCGCGCTCCCAGCGGCAGGCACGCCTCTATGCCGGGGGGATCCTACCCGCCGTACCCTTACGGCAGGCGGCTGCAGCCTGCATGTCTGCAGGTCTGCAGGTCCGCGGTTCTGCGGTCCCGCCTCCATCCGGCCTGTTTCTCCCGCTCTGCTTACGCCCGCTTCCCGGACGGGCCCGGGGCCGCTCTTACAGCCCCTGCAGCCCCCCCCCGCGCTCTTATGTTTTTATGCTCTTATGCCCGCATACCTAATGCCCTTGTACTTTTGCGTTCCTGCGCTCCGAAAGGCCCTTTCCGAGCCTGTGCCTGCCAAGGATCTTTACCGGGCTCCTTCCTCCAGCTCTGCGCAGAAGGAGGGCCAGTCTCCCCGCAGGCTGGGGAGTCGCAGTCCGGCTCCCATCAGGAGGCTTCCGCTGTAAACGCCCTCCACAGCCGCGGCGGCCTGTGCCGCCCGTCCGCGGCCCTCCGCCCTGCAGGAGAGCCTGTATGTCGCCGCCGGATCGAGGCCCTTCAGGCGGATGACCGGCATAGCCACATTGCAGCGCACATGGGTGACGACTCCAAACAGCAGGGCTTTCTTTTTATCCCGGGAAACATACTCCCAGGCGCAGAATTCCCGGTTTTTCGCCGGATCCGTCAGCCGGTAATACTCGCCCCGGTTGATGGTGTCGTAATTCTTTTTGTAAAAGGCCACCTGCTCCCGGACCATATCCCGTTCCTCATCCGTCAGGGCATTGAGATCCAATTCATAGCCGAAGGTGCCCGCCATGGCCACCACGCCCCTTGTGTAGAAGGGCGCGGTCCGGCCCGTCTGGTGGTTGGGGGAGGCGGAGACATGGGCCCCCACGGAGCTCATGGGGTAGCCGAAGGAGGTGCCGTACTGGATCTCCAGCCGCTCAATGGCGTCGGTATTGTCGCTGCACCAGCTCTGGGGCATGTAATACAGCATCCCCGCGTCAAAGCGCCCGCCGCCGCTGGAACAGCCCTCGAAGAGCACATGGGGGAACTCGCTGGTAAGCCTCTCCATGAGCTCATAGACCCCCAGCATGTACCGGTGATGGACCTCGCCCTGCCTCTCCGGCGGCAGGCCCGCGCTCCAGACCTCCGTCAGGTGGCGGTTCATATCCCATTTCACATATTCGATATTCGCGGAGGAAAGCACCGCCGCCATCTGGTCGTGGATATTGTCCCGCACCTCTTTCCGGGAGAAATCCAGCACCAACTGATACCGGCTGCGGCTGTAGCCTCTTCCCGGCACATGGAGGAACCAATCCGGGTGGGCGCGGCAGAGATCGCTGTCCTCGCTGACCATCTCCGGCTCAAACCACACGCCCAGCTTCATGCCCAGGGCGTTCACTCTCTCGCAGAGGGCCTTCATGCCGCCGGGGAGCTTCTTCTCGTTTACCTTCCAATCCCCCAGGCCGGACCAATCGTCGTCCCGCTTGCCGAACCAGCCGTCGTCCATCACCAGGAGCTCCACTCCCAGCTTGCCGGCCGTCTCCGCGATCTTCACAAGCTTTTCCGTGTCAAAATGGAAATAGGTGGCTTCCCAGTTGTTGATGAGCACCGGCCTGCGGCGGTCCTTCCAATAGCCGCGGCAGAGATTTTCCCTGTAAAGCCGGTGATATTTCTGAGAAAGGGCAGTGAGCCCCGCCGGGCTGTAGCAGAAGACCGCCTCCGGCGCCTGGAAGCTCTCCCCATCCAAAAGTCTCCACCGGAAGTTTTCCGGGTTCAATCCCATGGTGAGCCGTGTCAGGCTCAGCTGGTTTTTCTCCGCCACGGCGGCAAAATTCCCGCTGTAGACGAGGGAAAGGCCCCAGCAGCGGCCAAAATCCTCCGTGGCGTCGTGATCGCAGAGGATCACGAAGGGGTTCTGCTGAGCGCTGGAGGTTCCCCGGATGCTGTCGATCACCGTTTTTCCGTGGGAAACAGGCCGGCGCTCCACATTCCGCTCCATGCAGTGGCGGCCCCAGAAGCTGATGAGATCCAGCTCCTCGTCGCCGTTTATATCCATGCAAGCGGAAAGCGCTGCGTTCAAAAACACCCGTTTCCCCGTCCGGTTTTCCACCCGGCAGGAGCGGGCGATAGCGTCCTCCTTCTCAAACACGGAATACAGCAGGTAGACGTAAAGCTCCTCCGCGCTGTCCTTCAGGCAGATTTCCAGGGTCTCCGCCTCGTTCTCCTTTGTTTCATAGAGAGCCGGAAGCCCGGGAAGGCCCGGCTTTTTTTCCAGCATCCTGTGGGAAGCGCAGCGCAAATCCAGGGTTTTTCCGCCGTTTTCAAATTCCGCCGCGATGCAGGGCGCGCGGAAGTCCCCCGCTCCCGCCGCAGGGTATTCCTGGGGCTGGCAGTCCAGGGAATAAGTCCTGTCCCTTTCCAAATCATTGGGGCAGGCGCAGAAGCCCCTATCCTCCCGGTGAAGCAGATAGCCCGTATCCTCCCGGCCTATGCGGTCCCCGTAATACAAATGCAAAAGATATCCGTATGTATCCGCCTTCATCTGATAGGTGGACGCCTTCGTTTCCAATGTAAAAAGGGTCTCTCCCCCGGCGTTCTTTTCCACATAAATGGCCATAGAAACTTCCCTCTCCTTTTTCCTTTTCTTCCGCCCGGCGGTGCGCTCCGCGTTTTGAGCCCCTGCGTCTTCGCTGCGACCCCGCCTCCGTATCTTATTCCATTATATCTGCAGCCCGTGCGCATTTCAACCGGTATCCCGAAAGACGGCCCAGGAAGCCGAAAAAAGGCGGAAGCCCTGGGGCCTCCGCTTTTCTCCTTTCTCCCTTTCTCTTTACTTTTGGCTGTAATGGTGCGCCTCTTCCAGCATCATATCCTTGACCTTCATCAGGCGTATCTGGGTGCTGCGCTCGTTTTCATCCAGCTTCATGGAGATATAGCGGATGTTTTCCCGCAGCTCCGGGATCATCACATGCTCCAGGGCGTTCACCCTGCGCCGGGTCTTTTCGATCTCCGCCGCCATAAGCTGGCAGGATTTTTCCACCTCCGCCAGCCGCAGCATCTGGGGGAATATGTCCGAAAGGGATTTCACCGCCCCGTCCAAATCCCCGGAGGTAAACGCAAAGCCGTAGGAATAGATATCGTTGGGATCCGCCGTGCGAGGTTTCGCCTTCAGAACGGGGATCTCTACGCTCATCACGTTTTTTACCCCCGCTTCCAGGGCAATCTCCTGTTTCGGGGCCATCAGGGCCACGTCCAGAACGGCCCCGGGCGTGAAGGCCCTGGCCAAGAGGAAATTTGTGTTGGCGGCCTCGATGCCCCTTTCCACTTCCTCCCGGAGGGACTTATTTTCCCGGACCATTTCCAAAAACCGGCGCATCAGCTCATCCCGTTTATCCTTCAGGAGCTTATGCCCCCTTACGGCGGTGACCAGCTTCTTTTTCAATCTGGTCAGTTCCATCCTGGTCGGGTTCACATGCGCAGAAGCCATAGGCCGCCCCCTTTCTCACGAGATGCTCCGCCGGATGCCGGGCGCACAGGAGCCGCGGCCCGCTTCACGGGTTCCGGGCCTCCCGCGCCCGCCGGGCTTCGCCGTAATACCGCTCCAGGAATTCGTCATTGATACGCTTCAGCTCCGAACGGGGCAGGATGGAGAGAAGCTCCCACCCCAAATCCAAGGTCTCCTCAATATCCCGGTTGGCCGCGTAGCCCTGGGAGACGTATTCCCTCTCAAAGGCGTCCGCGAATTCCGCATAGAGCTTATCCATATCCGTCAGGGCCGCCTCTCCCAGAACCACCATCAGCTCCTTTGCATCCTTGCCTCTGGCATAGGCGCTGAAAAGCTGGTTCATGGTGTTGGCGTGATCCGCCCTTGTTTTCCCTTCGCCTATGCCCTTATCCTTCAGACGTGAAAGGGAGGGAAGCACATCGATGGGCGGCGTAACGCCTTTGCGATACAGTTCCCGGCTCAGGATGATCTGCCCCTCTGTGATGTAGCCCGTCAGGTCGGGGATAGGATGGGTCTTGTCGTCCTCGGGCATCGTCAAAATGGGGATCATGGTGATGCTGCCCGTTTTCCCCTTCTGCCGCCCTGCCCTCTCATAGAGGGAGGCCAAGTCCGTATACATATAGCCCGGGTAGCCCCTCCTTCCGGGGACTTCCTTTCTGGCGGCGGAAACCTCCCGCAGGGCATCGGCGTAGTTGGTGATATCCGTCAGGATCACCAGCACGTGCATATTCTTTTCAAAGGCCAGATATTCGGCGGCCGTCAGCGCCATGCGGGGGGTGGCGATCCTCTCCACGGCCGGATCGTTGGCCAGGTTGATGAACAGCACCGCCCTGTCGATGGCCCCCGTCTCCCGGAAGCTCTCAATAAAAAAGTTCGATTCCTCAAAGGTGATGCCCATGGCGGCGAACACCACTGCAAAGGGTTCATCCGTGCCCCGGACCTTGGCCTGCCGGGCGATCTGGGCCGCCAGATTGGCGTGAGGAAGGCCGCTGGCCGAGAAAATCGGCAGCTTCTGGCCTCTTACCAGGGTGTTGAGGCCGTCTATGGCCGAAATTCCCGTCTGGATGAACTCCTGGGGGTAATTCCGGGCCGCGGGATTGATGGGGAGGCCGTTGATATCCATCCGCTTTTCCGGCAGGATCTCAGGGCCCCCGTCTATGGGACGGCCCAGTCCATCGAACACCCGGCTGAGCATATCCTCTGAAACGCCCAGCTCCATGCTCCGGCCCAAAAACCGCACCTTGCTGTTGCTCAGATTGATGCCGGTGGAGCTCTCAAAAAGCTGCACCAAGGCGTCTGTACCATTGATTTCCAGCACCTTGCAGCGGCGTTTTTCGCCGCTGAAGAGTTCTATTTCTCCCAGTTCGTTATACGTCACGCCTTCCACACCGCGCACCAGCATCAGAGGACCCGCTACCTCCTCAATAGTTCTGTATTCCTTGGGCATCAGTATTCCTCCTTCTCAAGGAGCGCGCCGATCTCAGAGCTCAGCTCCCGGCGGATCCCCTGGGCGGCTTTCTCCGCCTCCCCGGCATCCTCCGCCTGCACATATTTAAAGCGGCCGATCTGCTCCCTCACAGGAAGCGCAGCCAAATCTTCCACAGAAGCGCCCTTTTCCAGAGCCTTCACACATTCGTCGTAATATTCCATCACCAGCTCCATCATGGCGAACTGCTTTTCCAAAGGCGTATAGGTGTCTACCTCGTGGAAAGCATCCTGATGGAGAAAATCTTCCCGGATAGACCGGGCCGCCTCCAGCTTCAGCCTGTCGGGGGCCGAAAGGGCGTCCATGCCCACCAGCTTCACGATCTCCTCCAGCTCCGCCTCCTCCTGCAGAAGGCCCATAAGCCGCTGGCGCATCTCCATCCACCGGGGATCCACCCGGCGGTTGAACCATTTTTCCATGGCGTCCACATAGAGGGAATAGCTGGTGAGCCAGTTCACTGCCGGAAAATGCCGCTTATACGCCAAAGAGGAGTCAAGGCTCCAGAAGACCTTCACGATCCGCAGGGTTGCCTGAGAAACAGGCTCCGATATGTCGCCGCCCGGCGGGGATACAGCCCCGATCACCGAAAGAGCCCCTTCCCTGGATCCGGTCCCCAGCGTCTCCACCCGGCCCGCCCGCTCATAGAACTGGGCCAGGCGGCTCCCCAGATAGGCGGGGTATCCCTCCTCGCCTGGCATTTCCTCCAGCCTGCCGGACATTTCCCTGAGCGCCTCCGCCCACCGGGAGGTGGAATCCGCCATGAGAGCCACCGAATAGCCCATATCCCGGAAATATTCCGCTATGGTGATGCCCGTGTAAATGGAGGCTTCCCGGGCGGCCACAGGCATATCGGAGGTGTTGGCGATCAGCACCGTCCTCTCCATAAGGGAATGGCCTGTTTTCGGGTCCTTCAGCTCCGGGAACTCGTTGAGCACGTCCGTCATCTCGTTGCCCCGCTCCCCGCAGCCGATATAGACCACGATGTCCGCCTCGGCCCATTTGGCAAGCTGGTGCTGCACCACGGTCTTGCCGCTGCCGAAGGGGCCCGGCACAGCCGCCACGCCCCCTTTGGCGATGGGGAACAGGGCGTCGATCACCCGCTGCCCCGTTACCAGGGGCATATCGGGCGGAAGCTTCTTTTTATAAGGCCTCCCCCGGCGGACGGGCCATTTCTGCAGCAGCGTCAGAGACAGCTCCTCTCCGTTCTCCCCCCGCAGAAGGGCCGCAGGCTCCTCCAGGGTATATTCCCCCTCCTCTATGCGGAGAATCTTTCCCCGCAGGCCGGGAGGCACCAGGATTTTATGGGACACCACAGGCGTCTCCTGCACCGTTCCCAGGACATCCCCGCCCGTCACCCGGTCCCCGGGGGAGACCGAAGGCACGAATCTCCATTTCCGGTCCCTGTTCAGAGAAGGGACCTCCACGCCCCGCTTCAGATTGTTGCCGGAGACCTTCAGGATCTCCTCCAAAGGCCTCTGGATCCCGTCGAATATGCTGCCGATCAGGCCGGGGCCCAGCTCCACGGAAAGGGGAGCTCCCGTGCTCTCCACCGGCTCCCCAGGCCCGAGGCCGCTGGTCTCCTCATATACCTGTATGGAGGCCTCGTCCCCGTGGATCTCGATGACCTCCCCGATCAGCCTCTGCCCGCTGACGCGCACCACGTCGAACATGCTGGCGTCCCGCATCCCTTCGGCGATCACCAGAGGGCCGGCTACCTTTTTGATGGTTCCTCTGCTCATATCTAGCCCATACCTTTCTGCCGTCCCGAAGGAGGCCAATATTCGATCTTCGGGCGTCCCGCCCGATCCCCGCCGGGCGCGGATCCGAAACGGTTCTGCGGCGGCCCCGAGGCCGCCCTCTTTCCATCCCCGTATCCCTTGTTTCCCCGGGGCCTCCGGGGGAGCCCGAACGTCCGGCATTCAGATACGCCGGCGCGCGCTGCGCGCCTTTTCTCCGGCCGCAAGGGGAACGGAAAGGCGTTTTGCCTGGTAAACCGCCCGCGACGCCGTTCCGATGTTTGGATGTTTGGGCGTTTTAACGGCTCAGCGGCTCAGCGCTTCAGCACATCATCACATCAGCGGCCCGCCGCGGGGGCCTGCCCCTGCTCCTCCCCGCCGAAAAGGATATCGGAGCCCACGGCCTGCTCCACACTTTTCCTCACGGCCCGCATACCGTCCCCTGTGTTCCCCGAAACGCCGGGGATGAGAATCACCGCCGGGAACCTGCGGCTGCGGCATTTTTCGATTTCCTCCGAAAGCTCCGCCGCCAGGGCCTCGGTGATATAGATCACCGCATACCGCTCTTCCCCCTCCTGCTCGGAGAGACGGCGGAACAGCCGCGCCCCCTGAGCCCCGTCTTCTGCGGGGAATACGGAAAGCCCCAGGGCCGCGAAGCCGTATATGCTGTCCCTGTCGCCTAAAACCGCGATTTTATACATACATCTCCCGCACCCTTTCCCGGATGGAATCTTCTGGCAAGCTGTTGCGCTTGCCGGAAAGGATCATCCGGACCATCCGGATCTCATTCTCCCTGGCCAGCACATAGGCCGCCAGGGGCGAAACCGTAAACGGATTATACTTCTGCGGCCGGATCTTCTCCATCAGCCGGTCGTCGCACCATTTCTCAAAAGCCGAAAAGGAGTTGGAAAGCGCCTCTGCCGCTCCGGCCCACGAAGTGCTGGAAAGATATGCAAGAAGCTCCCTCTCTCCCCTTGCCGCTGAAGCCGCCAGAGCTTCCCAATCCAGGGAGGCACAGGGGGCCAGCGTCTCCCGGATAAACTCCAGGGGTTTCTTCGTTTTGGCGCATCGGGCCGCTATGCGGATATCCGCCGCCGCGACCTTTTCCTCCCCATACTCCCGCAGGAGCCCGCTCTCCGCTTTTGCGGCGGCCTCTCCTATGGCGATAAGGGCCGCCTTATCCAGTATCACGTCGCAGAGCTGGCCGTCCCGGGTGTGCAGAAGGGCGGAAAACGCCCTCTTTGCCGGCTCCCGCATCCCCTCGGGGAGCTCCTCCCACTTTTGCTCCGACACGGCTCTCCATATCTCCGCCGGGGGCACGGAGCCTCCCTCCAGCATCAGCCTATCCGGCTTTGCCCCCATGACGGAGGCCTTTACAGCCGCCTTCAGATTATGGTAATCCGTCTCATAGAGGAGCACCTGGAACACGCCCATATCCTCCACAAGCTCCCGCATCAGGGCCCAGGTCTTTTCCCGTTCCGCCGCCAGAACATCTTCCGCGCCCCCTTCGGCCCCTTCCCTTCCTTCCCGGGGAGAAGGCCCTGCGGACCATCCCTTTTCCGCCAGAAGGCGCAGGCATTCGCCCTCGTCCTTCGCGGCCAGAAGCTGCTCTATAAACGCCCCTGTGAGAAGCCCCAGCTCCCTGGAGCGGATTCGGGCCACCCCATAGGCGTATTGCTTTTCCGCCATACTCATGGGCTCACTCCTCCCGGAACAGGATGGAACGGGCCAGGTCGGCCATTTCGTCCCTGCCTGCGCTGAAAAGGGCCTCGATGGAGCAGTTTTCCTCCACGCCGCCGTAAAGAAGGACGCATCCGCCGCGGATATCCCTGGTTTCAGAGGAAACCTTCAGGCTCCCGCCCTCGGGCAAAAGACCGGCAAGCTCCTTCTCAAACCCATCGGGAAGCCTCTCCCTGTCCTCGGGGGAAAGCAAAAGCTCCCCCGGCCGGGGCAGGGCGTTTTTCGCCGCAATGCGCCGCAGAAGGGCGAAGTATTCTTCCCCTTCCATCCGGCAGACGCTCTCCCTGGCCTTTTGAAGGATCTCCGCAAGAATCTCCTGCTTTGCCTCCAGAAGCATCCGGCGGGAAAGGAGCCCCGCGCCGGACGCCCCCCGCTCCAGGATTTCCCGGCTCTCCCTCGCGCCCTGGGCCCGTATCTCCGCGCACCGGGCCTCCGCCTTTTCGAGAGCCTCCTTCCGGAGAGCGCCTATCTTTTCCTCGGCTTCCCGGGCGATCCTGTCCGCCGCGGTGCGGCCCTCCTGTTCTATTTCCTGTAAAATTTTGTCAATGCCGCTCATACGCTCATATTCCCAACCCGCTTCCCAGAGGGAAACAGTCCCTTTCTGCAAAGTGTAAGAAGGCGGTGTTTCCGACGCTGCCGCTGCTGCCGCCGTTTTCACCGAAGCCTGCGGGATCTCCCAGCGCCCTCACACGGGCAGGGAGGTGACGCCGGTGATGGAAAGGATGGAGATCAGCAGAGCGAAAATTGCATAGGTTTCCACCATGGCCGGGAACAGGATGGCCTTGCCCAGCTGGTTGGGCCGCTTGGCAATCAGCCCTATGCTGGCCACCGCCGCCCGGCTCTGCTTCAGCGCGGACCAATACCCCACCACCGCCGTAGGCAGGCAGGCGAGAAAATACAAAGCCCCCTTGACGACGCTCAGCTCCGTAAAACTGCCGCCGATCACGCCGATCTGGCTCAGACAGAGAAAGCCGATCAAAAGGCCGTATATGCCCTGGGTGCCCGGCAGGAGCTGCAGGATGAGCACCTTGCCGAATTTGGAGGGATCCTCCGTCACCACGCCTGCGGCGGCCTCGCCCGCGCGCCCTACGCCCACGGCGGAGCCCGCGCCCGCCAGCAGCACAGCGAAGGCGGCTCCCAATAACGCTAAAACGATTCCCAGATTTTCCATGTCATGTATCCTCCCTGATTTTGATATATTTCGTATGCACTCCGAAGGGGCTGAATTTCCGCCCGCCGCCCTCGAAGAATTTCCCGAAAAATTCCACAAACTGCAGGCGGTTGGTGTGCACGTACGCGCCCAGCAGATTGATGCCGATATTGATGGTGTGCCCCACCAGGAACACCAGGATAAAAACGATCAGCCCCGAAACGCCGCCCCCGGCCATGACAGCCATACTGTTGATGACCTCGGCGATCACGCCTGTGGCCAGGCCCAGGGCCAGGAGCCGGGAGTAGGAGAGGATATCCCCCAGATAGCCCGTCACGTTATAGAGGGAATAGGCTCCCTTCAGAAGGCGCTTCACAGGGTTCCTGGATTCCCTGCCGCCTGTCAGCAGAATGCCCGCCGCGCCTATGGCCGCGG